>CAYGUZ010000064.1:0-8395 GCA_964353215.1 uncultured Flavobacteriaceae bacterium | reverse complement strand
ATTCAATTTCACCCCGTAACGGATAAAATTTTGCATATCGATTTTTATCAGTTGTTTGCTGACAAAGCCGTTACTATGGATATTCCTATTCGTTTAGAAGGAAATTCACCGGGGGTAAGAAATGGTGGCCGTTTATTGTTCAGAAAAAGAAAGCTGTCTATTAAAGCTTTACCAGACTTATTGCCAGATTTCATTACTATTGATATTTCTAAACTTAAAATTGGAGGTACAATTACTGTTGAAACTTTACTAAGTGACGATTTCACCATTCTTCACCCAGACAGCACTGCTGTAGTTCAAGTAAAAGCATCTCGTAATGCTGTTGAAGATGACGAGGATGAAGAAGAAGGAGAAGAAGGCGCTGCAGAAGGTGGTGATGCACCAGCTGAAGCTCCTGCAGCAGAAGGTGCGGAATAAACCAATTTTTATAAAAATTAAAGCATCCATAATCGAGTTAAAAGCTTGATTTTTGGATGCTTTTGTATTTTTGGGCAAATACAACAAAGATGCTGAAGTGGTTATTATCCATTTTTAAAACCGAAAATCAAATTCTAAGCGAAACCGATATCATGAAAAAGTTTTTAGTGGTTGGATTAGGAAATATTGGCGATAAGTATGAAAATACACGACATAATATTGGCTTTAAAATTTTAGACACACTTGCACAAAAGGAAAGCTTTGTCTTTGAGGATGCAAAACTTGGCGCAATCGCAACTTTTAAATATAAGGGTAGAAGTATACTATGCCTGAAACCATCCACATTTATGAATTTGAGCGGCAAAGCCATTAGATATTGGTTGGATAAAGAAAAAATTCCACTTCAAAACCTTCTGGTAATCACCGATGACATCAACTTACCCTTCGGCACGATAAGGATAAAGACCAAAGGTAGTGACGGTGGGCATAATGGTTTAAAAGACACGCAAAATATGTTGCAGAGCACAAAATACAATCGTTTTCGGTTTGGGGTAGGTTCAGATTTCGGTTCAGGTAGACAGGTAGATTATGTACTTGGCGAATGGAATGAAGATGAATCTAAAGCTCTTCAAGAAAGACTTGAAAAATCATGCGATGCAATCAAGTCATTTGTTTTTGGCGGTATACAGAATACCATGAACCAGTTTAACGGTTCTTAAGACTATTATAAAACCTTAAAATCGTAAACTCCGGAATCTGATGTGCTTCCTGCACTATCTGTGGTAACCACTCTCCAATAATAAATAGTACCCGGGCTCACTGTTGCTGTCACTTCGATTTCAGTAGCATCAGTACTTTCCAATAAGCTTGTAGGTGGATTTTCTTCAGAGAAATAGACCTCAAAACCTGTAATATCGTCTTCTACATCGGCTCCTATCCATTGAAGCACAACTTGACTCGCTTGATTAGCTTGTACTGTGCTTCCTGATACAGGAGATACAATCTGCGCCGGAAAAGGCGGGTAACTTATCTGTGGGCCAGCATTATAAAATAACCAATTTTCACTGGCGGCCGTAATATCGGAGTCATTGTTTGATGAGGTTACCATCCAAGAATAAGGTACCCCTTTTTGAATTGATAAACTTGCCGATGTTGAAGTTGTGCTAATCGTTTGCGGCGTATTTGTATTAAGGTTTACAACACTTAAAGTATAAATCTGTGTATTTGCCGAAGGCTGCCACTCGAAAGTCACTTGACTTAAGGTTTCATTAATACTTATACCCGTATTGCATTCAGAATTTTCTAAAGGAAAAACGAGTAACGCGGCTTCTGGTGATCTAGGAGCTCTGTCTTTTTTACACGTCACAAACAGCAGTATCAATATGAAAGCAAAATACCTTATTCTCATTTTTTTAATACCTTAAATTCTTCCTTAAAATTAACTCCAGAAATTCTTAAAAAGTAAATACCTGCCGGATAGGTACCAAATTCCATCTCAAGATTTGTTCCATTCAACGCTTCATCACTTTCTTTTATCAGGCGGCCATTGCCATCAAATAATTGTATGGTTACATTCCCTATTCCTTGATTTAAAAACACATTCAATGTTTCTTGAACTGGATTCGGATATACTATTGGTCTTGTTGCAACGAACAACGACTCTTTAAAACTACCCTGACAGGGAAGATTAGTGAATACTCGAAGTTCATTCATCCCAGGTTGAAGATCAACTGTTAGTACAGAATTCTCGGTTTGCGTAACCACACCGTTTACCTCAACGTTGAACAGGCTAGCCCCTTGAAGACGAACTACGGCTTGCAAGGCTCCTTGTATAAGCTCTGCCGAAACCGCTAAAAGTTCAGGCTCGTCAACAACGATCTCAAAACATCGTTCTTCATAGGTGATTCCTGCATTTGTTCCCATAATACATAATCTATAACTACCCCCTAAGAGATTTTCAAATACAAATGTATCGGTAAAGCTTCCGTCAAAACTTCCATTATCACCAACCAGGGCAGCAGTGTATGAAATGGCATCGTCAACTGCTTCGATTTCAACAGAACCATCATTATTATTACGACAAGATTCGCTCTGTACTTTTACCCTAAAATTATCTGTGGCAAATCTATGCACAGGGCAACCGGTGACGTCAACTTCAACTCCTTTTGGCGTTCCTAAGCACAAATCATCACCATCATCGAAAACACCATCTTCGTCTTCGTCTGGCCTTAAGATACCCTCAACACAAAACGACAACGAAAAAGAGTCTAAAGAGCCCCCATCACCATTAGCGGTATCTTGAATTTCAAGCACCCAATCGCCAAGAGAAGATTCTCCATTAAATGAACTTAAAAAGCCCAAGGGCTGTATTGTACCATTTATTGCAGGGACCGTATTTGAACAACCTAGTTCAACCCCTTCATCATCAAAAACCGCACTAATGTTATTAAGGTTTCCACAATTTTTAGATAATAAGGTAATCGTTGTACCCGAAGGTGATGTAAGGGTAATGATCAGGTCTTCTAAAAACGTATGTGAAATATCTAGATTGACATCTAAATCGGCAATAGGTAAATCTTGTAAAACACTTATAGTACCCGTAATGGTAGAGGCATTGCCAGGCGAAATTTCTACTGGAAAACCTCTTCCGTCAACCGTTGTGCAGGTCACTGGAGATGTGGTAAAACTAAAAGGCGGTCCAAAAGTACCTGTTCCACAGGCATTCTTAGGTCTTACCCTCCAAAAGTAGCTGGTTTCAGGGAGCAAATTGCTGGGCTGATACGATTCAAAACTTACCGTAGCACTTTCAATAAGTGTAGCAAAAGAAGCATCTGTGGCAATTTCAATATCGTAAGCAGTGTTGTTCAAATCGGCCTGCCATTGCAACTGTGGACTAATTCGGGTATTGGTCTCTAAATCACTTGGCGAAAGCAAGGTTACAGCTGTAAAGCTTGTATTGTACACCTTAAGGTTGATACTATTTTCAACCGTTAAACCGGCAGCCGCCCCCCGTATTGTTATTGGATAATCGCCAACGGCTACACTACCTGTGTTTGAAAACGTCAGTATTACATTGGTGCCATTTGTAGACGTGCTAATTGGTGAGAAATTAACCGTTAATCCTGTAGGTGTATTTAGTGCACTAAAAGTAACTTCTTCATTGAAGCCGCTATAAGTTTCAAAGGTAAAAGGAACTACTACATCATTCGGTTGACACGTTTCAAAATTCAGCTCTTGAAAGTTCAAGACTACTTGAGATTCTTGAATTGTAAAGTTTGCGGAATTTACAGCCAAGAAAATATTATCTGACGCTCGTACCATAATCCGGGTAGTTGTACTCGCTTCTCCGGGCAATTGCACAACTGCACTACCAGTGTTTGGCAGGTCATCACCAATAAGAAAAGGAAAGGTGACCCCACCATCTGTAGAGAGTAAAATGTCGACGGCCTGTGCATTTATCGGTGCTTTATCGGTATTTGCAACATCCCATGTAATTTGCTGAATGCTACCAGCATCATAAACTTCATTTGTAGTTTGCGAAGTGACCAAAAAAGGGCCGGCAGCATTTACGGTGGTAACTTTAGTCAATTCTGCTGTAAGCTGCCCCCCTCCAGTGGCATTATCCCTGACGGTAAATGCAAAATTAAAATCACGTTCAATTCTAGCGACCGTCTCCCAAGCGGAACTCTCTGCGGGGTTAGTTTGGGTTAAATTTCCTTGAATTATTCGTGATAGCTTAGGAAAATATCTTTCAATATTTGTTGTTGGTTTTTGCGACCTAAAGTTTGCCCCACTTGCGCTTTCAGGACCAAAAGTACTGGTTACCACTACCCCATCGTCAATCTGCTCCCAAGCATAGGTCAAAACATCACCCGCATCTACATCGGTAGCATTCGCCCTTAACACAAAGGCCGTACCCTTAGGTATAGTGTAATCTGGAATCGGATCTATATTAGGTGGTGAATTCGTCAAAGCTGTAGTCTGACCGCAGCTCGTAGTTTGCAAATAATTGGTGATTTGAACGATACTATTGTAATGAAAATAATCATCTCCATTTGGCGCTACGTTATTGCCCTCTACAATACCTGCATATCCCATGATAGTAGTGCCACTAGCAGGTTCTGCTTGCACTCCTGTATCCTCAGATTCGAATGACCATGTATGGTTTGCGCCAAACTGGTGCCCCAGTTCGTGGGCTACAAAGTCAATATCGAATAAATCTCCTTCAGGATCCGTACCAGACGAAAAAGCGCTTCCTTTTCTATTATCTGAACATACGGCGCCCACAAAACCGGCATTTCCGTTGTTCGCCCCACGTTGAAAAACGTGCCCGACATCATAATTTGCCTCCCCAATGGTAGAAGTCAAAGTGCTTTGTGCCTGCGCATTTAAATTACCCGTATAAGGGTCAGTGCTTGGATCCGTAAAAATGACTTGGTCATTATTAGCCACCAATTGCAAACGCACCCCCAGGTCCGTTTCAAAAACTTCGTTCACTCTCGTCAGCGTTGCGTTTATAGCCGCTAAGGCATCGGCAACCGTACCACCATGATATTGTGTATATTCTCCCGTGGCCGAAACCGCAATTCTATACGTACGTAAGGTCTGATCATCGACAATGGCCTTAGAGCCAGTAGATGCCGATAATTTTTGAACCCCCTCCGTATCACAACTAAAACCATCTTTGGCCGTTGCCCTGCTATTGCCCCTGAAAGCAATATACTTTTCAGAATTCTTTTTCTTCTCGATAAAAGTGGCTTTTTCGTCATCAGTTAAGGAAACCAACATCCCCTGAACTCCTTTTGGGGAAGAACTAAAGCGGATTTTATGCTTTTTATCTTCACTCCACCCGGTATATGATTTAATTTGAGGGTATTTTGCTGCTAGAACAGGATGAAAAATGGGACTTTCTTCAACCATAAAACCAATTAGCTTTCCAGTAGCCTCAGGAAAATAAATCAATTCTTGAGTGCCTACTTTTACACCTTTGTCAAGTGTGCGTTTAAAAACCTCTTCCTTTAAATCAAATTCAGAAATTTTACCTACTATTGAATTTGTTCGATTTTCTTCACTAGCCGCAAGCGGTTTCCAATAGGCATCTTGTGACCATCCGTAAAAGGCAACAAAAAATATGGATATTGATAAAACAAAATGTAATTTAGCTTTCATTCTAGGAGCATAAGCAATTCATAAATTTAAGCCTTTTTATTTTTAGCATCCAAGTGGTAACGGTTCAAGGAATTTCTAAATTCAAAAATAAACTTCCCACTGCGATTACTATTGGCACCTTCGACGGAGTGCACATTGGTCATCGCCAAATACTTCAACGCCTCATAAATAATGCCAAAGAAGCCAATTTAAACTCGGTCTTGGTTACATTTTTTCCCCATCCTAGAATGGTGCTGCAAAAAGAGAGCAATATAAAGCTCTTAAATACTTTGGATGAAAAAATAGAAATACTGCGCGATTTAGGTCTAGATTATATCATCGTACATCCATTTACAAAAGAGTTTTCTCGTTTATCTGCGATAGAATTCGTCAGAGATATTTTAGTGAACCAACTAAAGTCGAAAAAGATAATTATAGGGTATGACCATCGCTTCGGAAGAAACCGAAACGCCAATATTAATGACCTTATAACTTTCGGAAATACGTTGGACTTTGAAGTCGAAGAAATTTCAGCGCAAGAAGTAGATGAAGTTTCGGTTAGCTCTACCAAAATTCGTACAGCTCTTGAAGAAGCCGATATTGTCACTGCAAATTCATATTTAGGCTACGCCTTTATGCTTACAGGAACTGTTCAAAAAGGCAAAGGTTTGGGTAGGCAAATTGCCTTCCCTACCGCCAATATAAAAATTGCCGAATCTTACAAGCTTATCCCAAAGAATGGGGTTTATGTTGTGCGGAGCAGAATTGATGAAAAAGTTTATCATGGCATGATGAACATTGGCTTTAACCCAACAGTTGAAGGTACTGAAAAAAGTATTGAAGTACACTTTTTCGACCTCAATCAAGACCTTTATGATAAAAAAATAAAGGTCGAACTTTTGCACCATTTGCGTGACGAACATAAGTTTGATTCTGTAGCGGAACTTAAACTTCAACTATTAAAAGATAAGCAAGCCTCATTAGCATTAATAGCCGATTAAAATGGTGCAGCAGTTTCTTTTTAAACGAATTGATAATGCCCAGCTCATCGTCTTTAGGGTTTTCTATGGGCTGCTGGTTTGTGCAGAATGTTTTGGGGCCATTATAACAGGTTGGGTTCGAAAGACCTTCATAGAACCACAATTCAACTTTTCATTTATAGGTTTCGAATGGTTACAACCCTTACCCGGCAATGGCATGTATGTTTACTTTATTATCATGGGTATTTGCGGTATTCTCATCACCGTAGGGTATAAATATCGCTATAGCGCTTTAACCTTTGCCTTTATGTGGGCAGGCGTTTACTTAATGCAGAAAACGTCATATAACAACCATTACTATTTACTCATGTTGCTGGCCTTTATCATGGCATTTTTACCGGCAAACCGTAGCTTTTCTCTCGATGTTAAATTAAAACCATCTTTAGAGTCTCAGAGCATGTTCAATTATGTGCGATGGCTAATTATTTTACAGCTATTTATAGTCTACACCTATGCTTCTTTGGCCAAACTTTATGGTGATTGGTTCGACCTTAGCATTATAGAGATACTCATGGCAAGTAAAAAAGATTACCTGTTTATAGGTGAATTTTTACAACAAAGATGGGCACATAGGTCGATTGCCGTTTTTGGCATTCTCTTTGACATGCTCATAATTCCTGCACTACTATTTAAACCTACCAGAAAAATAGCTTTTGGCCTGTCAATCTTTTTTCACTTGTTCAATAGCTTTGTTTTTAGAATAGGCATTTTTCCCTACCTCTCTTTAGCTTTTTGTGTTTTCTTTTTTGATACTCAAACCATTAGAAACCTGTTTTTGACAAGAAAAAATGTAGAAATAACCCAAAATAATAAAACTCCGAAAAATCATAAATGGGTTCTTGGGGTTTTAGCCATATATTTTGTAGTACAACTTGCATTACCCCTACGCCATTATTTTTTTAAGGATAATGTGCTGTGGACCGAAGAAGGCCATCGCCTAAGCTGGCGGATGATGTTACGAAGCAGGGTCGGTAGCATTCGCGTTTTTGTTGAAGATAAAGCCACTGGTAAACGAGAACAGATAAAATTAGATGATTATTTGACCAAGAAGCAAAAACGTAAAGTCGCCTGTTACCCCGATTTCGCTTGGCAATTTGCGCAACATCTTAAAAAGGAAAATGCCAAACAAGGTAAAGACGTTGGTGTTTTTGTGATAAACAAGGTCAGAGTCAATAAGAGTAAGTATTATGAATTCATAGACCCCAATGTTGACTTAGCCAATGTGCCATGGAATCATTTTTCGCATAACGAATGGATTTTACCGGCTAAAGAAGAATAAATTTCTTTCTAATCTTGGCTATTACTTTAAATTTGCTTTACCAAAACAAATTTCATGCTTCAGCTTCAACGTATAAGAGATAATAATGATGCCATTACCGAAGCCTTAAAAAAACGGAATATCGATGCCGATACCATGCTAAATGGTGTACTTCACCTAGATGAAAAAAGACGGGCATTGCAAACCGAATTGGATAATACCCTTGCAGAATCGAATTCACTTTCTAAAGAAATAGGAAATCTATTCAAAAGTGGAAAAGGAGCAGAAGCAAATGAGCTTAAAGCAAAAACCACCACTTTAAAAGAAACTTCTAAAAAATTAGGCGAAGATTTAAACACCACTGCCGAAGAGCTTCAGAATCTGTTATACCAAATACCAAATGTACCGCATGAATCTGTGCCAGCCGGTAGTACCGATGAAGATAACGAAGAGGTTTTTCGAGAAGGTGAAATTCCAGAATTGATTGAGGGTGCTTTACCACATTGGGAGTTGGCCAAAAAATATGATATTA
>CAYGUZ010000063.1:0-8514 GCA_964353215.1 uncultured Flavobacteriaceae bacterium | reverse complement strand
ACAATGAACTAGGTCTCTTGTCATCAAAGGAAGCTAATTTACCAAATATAACATGTGATTCGGATTCGCTTGATTTTGAGTATGCCATGATGACTTTTGAGCAAAAAAACACTTTTATAGATACTATTGAGTCTCTTACTGATGCGAAGCAAATAGGGCTATTGGAGGAGATTATGGAGAAGGAAGACGAATCTGAACTCCGCTTTAAAGCATTTAAAAAGCTGCAACTTTTAAAAACAAACCTTCCTATTGTTAAAATACTTGAGAACGAATATTCAGAAACTAACGATACTAAAGAAGATGTAACTGGCTTGAAAGAAAATGTTCTTGAGTCAAAAGCTCTAGAAAAAGATATAGAGTTGCCCAGTGTTTTTTCACCGCTATACCAAAAAGCTTGGGATTTAGACTCTAAGCTTATTCTTATTCAAGAAATGGAATTACTAGGTGATGAAAAGGAGGTCTTCTTTTTGCGAACATTATTGAATTCTAGTGAATTAAAAATTAGTAAATCTGCTAAAAAAGCGATTCTTGCTATTGAAAATAGAATTTCTGCCAATGCTCAGGAACTAGATGTTAATCCAGTTCTAATAAATGAAGAAGTCTCCATAACAACGAACAATAAAGAATCAGCTTTAATTGAAGTTACAACCGAACTAAATGATAAAGCAAGCGGAATTATTGAAGAGCAACAAACCATTCAAAATAACGATAATAAACTACCGCTAGAGTTGTGTTTTTTGTATGATGAGTTTGGTATAAACGGCCCAGAAAATAAAGAGGAAGAAAGTCTATTCGATTTTGAGCTTTCTGAAGAATTCTTTTTAAACCTATATAAGAAAGCGAAAAATGAGCACTAGTTTATTCGACATCGTTCTAGAGTATATCGACCTCATTTTTTTGTTGTTCAGTTCGATACTGTTCTGTCTTTTTGTATTCATGGGTTATTTTTCTACTCTAAGCTCTATTCACTATAAAAATAAGAACAGTTTTGGCGACCTGTCTAAAGTAATGGCATCTCCTATAGCACCAAGTATAACAATAATAGCTCCTGCCTATAATGAAAGTCTGACAATTGTTGAAAACATAAGGTCCCTGTTGTCACTTAAATATGTCAATTATGAAGTGATGGTCGTTAATGATGGTAGTAAAGATGATACGCTTCAAAAAATGATAGAGGCCTACGATTTGGTGAAGATAAAAAAAGAGATTGATCCCAATTGGAAGTCAAAACCAATACGGGGAATATACAAATCCACACAACTTTCTTTTTCTAAGCTTACCATTATAGATAAAGAAAATGGAGGGAAATCGGACGCAATAAATACAGGTGTTTTTCTTTCGGAGAGTAAGTATGTTGGTTGTATCGATGTTGATTGTCTGCTGCGCCCAGATGCACTATTACATGTGGTAAAGGCGTTTTCACAACGCACTAAAAAAAGAGTAATTGCAGTTGGTGGTGTAATCCGGGTTGCAAACTCGTGTAAAATATCTGGCGGCACTTTAGAAGAAATAAAGCTCCCTAAAAGCTGGTTGGCCCGATTTCAGCTTTTGGAGTATACGCGCTCATTTTTAATAGGCCGAATGGCCTGGGGCCGTATAGACAGCCTATTAATAATATCTGGT
The DNA here is from genome assembly GCA_964353215.1 of uncultured Flavobacteriaceae bacterium. Lineage (GTDB taxonomy): Bacteria > Bacteroidota > Bacteroidia > Flavobacteriales > Flavobacteriaceae > Croceitalea. The sequence continues at coordinate 6,891 of CAYGUZ010000063.1, read as the reverse complement.
GCGTTCGGCTTTTTTGATCGTGAAATCGCCCTTGCTATTGGCGGGTATGATACGGGTACTGTTGGAGAAGATATGGAAATGGTTTTTAGAATGCGAAGATATATGCACGAGCGCAAAGAACCTTATACCATAGAATATATTCCTGATTCGCTATGTTGGACCGAAGTACCTGAAGATTTAAAGATTTTAGTGAATCAACGTGATCGTTGGGCGCGAGGTAATCTAGAAACGCTTTACAAGCATAAAGACATGCTGTTTAATTCAAAGTTTGGCAGATTAGGATTGATTAGTTATCCCTATTGGTTTTTTTATGAGTGGTTAGCTCCCTTATTAGAGTTCTTCGGTTTTTTCACCATTATTTATTTCTGGTATTTGGGTATTATAAATTGGGATTTCTTCATAGCCTTGACCGCTGCTATTTACGTTTTTTCGATAACCTTTTCTTTTTACGCTATACTGTGGGATGTTTTTACCTACAACGAGTATAAAAAAACAAAAGACATTTTAATATTACTGTTCTGCGCAATAGTAGAGCCCGTAGTATTTCATCCAATATTGGTTTTTTCGGCAGTTCGGGGTAATTACAAAAAACTTTTTAGGGTCAATTCGGGTTGGGGATCTCAGGTGCGTAAGGGTTTTGCTAAAGCCGCATAATTTAAGTTATGAATACAAGTACGATAGATAGATATACCTTAAAGCAATACACAAGATTGATCATCTCTTTCTTTGGTACCTTGTTGCTACTATCTATATATCAATACGCAACGCTTTATTTTAAGGGGGTCGTAGATACAATATTTAGTGGTAGTTTTTTTATTGCTGTTGTGCACCAATTGGGTTATGCATCAATAATAGGCCTTATACTCGTATTCCCTTTTAATTTTTGGGAAAACCTGCGCCCTAGGTATGGCTTTAATCTTGTTTTTGTGGTTATTGCTTTTTTACTGATAATCGAAGCTGGATTAATAAGTTATTACTGTACAGTTTTGGTTCCTTTAGGTTCCGATATATTAGGATACAGTTTTTCAGATATCAAAATGACGATTTCTAACTCCGGCGGGGTCTCTATCCTGCCATTTATCGGTGTTATCGTTATCATCGCTATATACTTCGGATTATATAAAGTAACCTCAAAATACTACCATTACATTGGTAGAATGTATCCTTTTACAATTATCCTATTTAGTTTTTTCATTTCTACTCTATACTTGGATGGAAAACCGATAAATCAAAATAAAAGCCAATACCTTGCACTTAATATCTACAATAGCTCAACAGAAGACACCTCATACAACGCAGATATTGAGTATCCTTTAATTAAGCCCCAGCCAGCAGAAAATCCTCTAGGTGAATTCTTTGAACTTAAGCAAGAAAAACCGAACATTGTTTTTATTATCGTAGAAGGACTAGGAAGAGATTTTGTTGGTGAAGGTGCAGAATATGGCGGGTTTACTCCCTTTTTAGATTCTTTAAGCCAAAAATCACTGTATTGGGAGAACTGTCTTAGTAATACGGGGAGAACTTTTGGAGTTTTACCCTCACTGTTAGGTTCATTACCTTTTGGCAAGAGCGGCTTTATGGAACTTGAAAAATACCCCAACAAGCTTACCCTATTTAGTATCTTAAAAAATAACGGCTATCAAACGGCCTTTTATCAAGGCACCAATAGCTCATTTGATGGTGTGGATAAGTTTTTGCTTAGTGAGAATGTAGACTTTGTATTGGATAAGTCAGGCTTTGGCGCGAACTATACCATGCAAGAAGAAGATGCTGCGGGTTCTTCTTGGGGATATCCTGATAAAGAATTGTTTAGGAAAAGTCTGAGTTTAAAGCGAGATGGCAATAGCCCCAGAATCGAGGCGTATATGACCATTAGCAACCATGAGCCCTTTATACCCCCGAACCAAGAGCATTACGAGAAAGAAGTGGCTAAAATAATGCCAGGTCTTAAGCATGATGCCAAAAAGATGAAAGTTATCAGAAAAAATGATAATGTTTTTGCAACATTACTTTATACCGATGATGCATTAAAATTTGCCTTCGAATCATATAAAAAACAGCCTGGTTATGATAACACCATATTTATTGTTACCGGTGATCATAGGCTAATACCAATTCCGCAGCGCAATAACCTAAGTAGGTTTCACGTACCATTGATTATGTATAGTCCTCTTTTGAAAAAAACAAGAAAAATAAGTGCCATCTCTTCACATTTTGATGTAACACCGAGCTTATTGAGTTTGCTTGAAGGACATTATGAGTTGAAAATGCCAAAAAAAGTTGCCTGGATGGGTGGCGCTTTAGATACAAACGAAGCGTTTAGATCAAAAAAGAATATTCCTTTAATGCGAAACAAAAATGAGCTTAAAGAATATGTGAGCGGTGACAAACTATATTCCGATGGCTCCGTTTATAAAATAGATTCTAAGATGAATCTCGGTTCTTCGTTTGGTGGTGGAGATGTTAAAGCTAAACTAAAGGCTTTCAAATCGATGAATGCTTACGTGACCACGAACAATAAAATAATTCCTGACAGTCTGGCCATATTTAGTGTTAAAAAAGAAAAATTTACAGAGAGTGAAATGGTTTGGATAAATAGTCTTTACAATGGCCAAAATTATGATAGATATTATATGATAGCTAGAGATTTAGCTTTTGAAAAAGACTATCAAAAATCACTACTTCTTTGCCGTTATGTGTTATCTGAGTCACCAAGCCATATAGATACTAAAATACTGAGCGGACGAGTACACGCATGGAAGCGAGATCGGGATAAAGCTATAGAGATTTTTAAATCATGTATTAAGGTAAATCCAAATTATATAGATTCTTATGCGGCACTATTCGATGTATATTTTTGGGAGGGAAGACATAAAGAGGCCTTAGAATTAATAGACATGGTAAATCAGAACAGTTCTAGCGTTCATATGATATCCAATAAAATAACCAGAGCAAAGCGAGAAGCTAGAAAGGCAGGTATAAAAACATTTAAAAAACCTGAAAATGACAAAATTGTTGCAGCTTTAGATAATGATTAGTTTACGAAACATAGCATACTTAGGCTTTATAATTAGCTCATTTATAGGATGGGGCCAAGACGTTTCTATTAACGAAACAGACATGTCATATGAAAGTGCTTATAAATTGGCCTATGATGGAAAATATGAACCTGCCAAGATTATATTAGTTAAAATAACAAATAAAGAACCTAAAAACGTTGAAGTAAAATCGTTACTGGCCAAAACATATACTTGGAGTAGGGAATATGAAGAAGCCAGAAAAATATTTAATGAATTACTGGTTCAAGAACGAAATAATCCTCAATATTGGATTTCTGCTATAAAAAATGAACTTTATGCCGATGAAAACACAATAGCATTAGGCCTTGCGAATAAAGCCATTTTTTACGGAAATAAGAACAGCGAAATCTTACGTTTAAAACAACTGGCCACCAATCGTATTCAAAATAGAGATTATCAAGATTTGGGTTGGCATAACACCAGTCAAAAAATCTACAATAAGTATAAAAAGTCAAAAAGCAACAAACAAATAAATAGCAAAGAAGAAATAGTAACATCTGAGATACAAAGAGAAGGGGTTACTGAGAGCAGGTTAGGGGTTGATAATGCCTATACCATATTCAATGAACGCTATGACCCGATATTTTTTTCTAATATTTCATATAACCACAGAACAAAAATCGGAAGTATAATTCCAAGAATAAACTACATCAGCAGAGCTGGCAGAAACGGTCTTCAATATGAAATCGACCTCTACCCAAAATTTTTAAAGCGCTTTTATGCCTATTTGAATTATGGGTATTCAAACGACGAAATTTATCCGTCGCATAAAGCTGGGGGCGATATTTATGTAAACTTACCTGGTGCCATTGAGTTTTCGGCAGGCGGTAGATATATTGTGACGCAAACAAGAAATGTAACTGCAATCACCAATTCTATTGGCCATTATCGGGGCAACTATTATTTCTCATTACGTTCTTTTATAACGCCAAGGCCTAATAACCTTACCCGTATATCGGCCAATATATTGACTCGAAAATACCTAAAGGATGCAGAAAACTATTATGGGTTTAGTTTTGGAGTAGGGTATTCGCCAGAATTAAGGCAAACTATAGCAGGTGATGTATTACTGGCAGAAACCTTGTTATTTATAGAATCACAACGATTAGGACTTGAATATCAATTCACCAGCAAGAACAATCAAAATCTATACAGAACTAGGCTAGAGCTAAGAAGACAAGAGCTTGCCTTTGATTCAGGCAATTTCTTTTGGGGCATTACCGCAGGGCTTACCTACAACATTAAGATTTAATACGGATTGAGAAAAGTTTGAACTGTCTTTATTCTTTATCAAAAGCCCATTTATCGGCATACATTCCATAAACGAGACCTATTTCGTTATCATATACGTACTTTTCATCTTTGCCAGTGTCAAAATTTACATGGTAGACATATACTTTTATACCTGCATCACGCAGCTGTAAAAGTAATTTCTTCTCTCTCTTTATCATTCTTCTAGAAAGGGCAACGTACTTTACATTATTAATCTTAAGAAAATCTAGTTTGTCTCCTTTAATACCCATAAAAGGTATTTGTGAAATCATGGCATTCAGTCCACGGCTTGCCGCCTCTTCTGTGGCCATCACACTGAACAATTCCATGATTAGCCTATCCTTATCTACAAAAGATTCTGCAAAAGCTATGGGGTCATTCAGCTTATCTGTCACCAATGTGGCATCTGGGTGAGCTGAAAACCAATCATTGATCCCTTTTAGATCCAGGGTAGTGTAATCTCCATAAATCTTATGTTTCATGAACTCTTCATGTGTTGGAGGCAGTTCTCCGGTAAAATCGGTAAATCTAGACCACATACCCCAATCATGGGCAGCTACTAGCTTGCCATCTGAGGTACAAATAATATCGAGCTCGAAAAGACGAAATCCTTTGGCATAACTTTCATCCAAGGCATCTTTCGAATTTGTAGATTTGATACCATCTATTTCGCCACCAGCATGGGCGATATATCTGTCAATATTAGGCTCAAAGATATATACCTCTCTAGGAAAGTAAATTTTGCTATCCTTTATCGTATTTGACAATTGGATTTTTAAGTCAATGGCACTATCATTTATTTCTTCCACAATTTTTCCGTTAAGATTGTGCATAATATAAGCTTGTCTGCTTTTTAGCATACTTAATTTTGAGAGCCCTAGTTTATTTAGTTCTGAAGTATTTCCTGCTAAGCCCTTTGCCGCAGAATCATGTGCCAGCATTAGAAAAGAGGCTTTGTTAGTAAACAATTCTTTTAAAATTTCGATCATTGCCAAAGCCTCGTCTTCACTACCATGTGTATCATATGTACGGTACTCTAATTTTTCATTTGTTTGAAAATGAACAATAGTCAAGCCTCGTTCCACTTGTTCCTTTAATCCATTCAATGAAAATACACTCTTTTTCTTCGTATTAAAACTGTTGCTTTGCACTTTAAGCAATCCCTTTTCTTCCGATTCCTGAATTAAAGTATTCGAATTATTGGGCCTAAGAGTTGGGCCTGAAATCAACAAGAAAAATAATATTAATGTTTTTATTGAAGATATAATGGACGTTTTCATGGTGGAAAATAATACGTTAAAAGCAACTATAATATAGGATAAACGCTGATAAATGCTCCTTATTGCGATTGCATAACATCCGAGAATGCAGTGGTATATTAGGGCTTATTTTTATGATGACCTTAGCATCTTATATCTATGTATAAAAATGACAATCCTTAAAAAATCATTTTTTTGTAAGATACAACCTACACAAAAACCATTGTTTTAACAAGTTTTTAGTAAATCTATCAATTCACAACATTTTCACGATAGTTCACCACATTTTATTGTCACCTTATGAACTTTGAGATAAGTTTACGGTGTTAATAAAATAACCCAAATTTAAAACCTAATCTAAAATGTTATACGATACCTACGGTGAGGAATACCTTGCATTTTTACAAGAACTAAACGAAATTTTAAGTTTGAACGAATTAGCTGAATTGGATTACCTATAGCCTTTTTTGCCCCACAAAAACCTAAACTATGGAAAACCAAAATAACGAAAATACAGCCTACATGAATTTTATTAACAAGTTAAATGAAATACTAACAGATTACAATATTTCCCAAATGAATTGTTCTTAACGATTAGTGTTACAACAAAAAAGCCGTCTCGATAACTATCTTGACGGCTTTTTTATTATCCTAAATACGTTTTTAGTATTTTGCTTTTCGAGTTATGCCGCAATTTTCGAATTGCTTTTTCCCGTATTTGCCTAACACGTTCCCTAGTTAGATCAAACGTACTACCAATTTCTTCTAGGGTCATGGAAGGTTGTTGTCCTATTCCATAGTATAAACGAACCACGTCAGCTTCCCTCGGGGAAAGCGTATCTAAAGCTCTATTAATTTCTGTATTCAATGACTGATGCATTAATTCCCTGTCCGGTTTTGGAGACTCTCCTGCACGCATGACATCATAAAGATTAGAAGTTTCACCTTCTTTTAATGGAGCATCCATAGAAACGTGACGGCCAGAATTTTTGAGCGATTGCTTAACCTCTGTAACGGTCATGTCAAGTTCTTTGGCGATTTCTTCCGCAGAAGGTGGTCGTTCATGGGCCTGCTCTAAATATGAAAATGTCTTCTTGATTTTATTTATTGAACCAATTTTGTTCAATGGCAGACGAACAACTCTTGATTGCTCGGCCAAAGCTTGAAGTATGGACTGGCGTATCCACCAAACGGCATAAGATATAAATTTGAATCCACGGGTCTCATCAAATCGCTTTGCCGCTTTGACCAAACCAACGTTTCCTTCATTAATTAAATCG
>CAYGUZ010000062.1:0-8592 GCA_964353215.1 uncultured Flavobacteriaceae bacterium | reverse complement strand
TCTGCGGATCCTATTTCTGCAACTAGACTTCCCATTCCGTATTCGTTATAATCCTCATTAGTAAGTTTAAGAATGGCTTTCCCTAGTTTTTCCGATAACCAAATTGCAGCTTTTTTGATAAGCTTCTCATTCCATTCACAATCGCCAACTAACCAAGGTGTCTTTACTCTGGTAAGAAAAGACGCGGAAGCTTCATCTAAAATAAAATCACAGTTGTTATGGTGTTGTAAAAAAGTAGCCGGCACAGATTCACGTATTTCACCTTCAACAGCTTCTTGTACAATTTGGGCCTTTCCCTCGCCCCAAGCCATTAAGATAATACGCTTTGCGTTCATAATGGTGCCGACCCCCATGGTCAAGGCCCTTGAGGGTACGTTTTCTTGACCAAAGAAATCACTGGCGGCGTCTAGTTTTGTAACACGGTCTAATCTAACCAGTCTTGTCTTACTTTGCATTGAAGAGCCCGGTTCATTAAAACCAATATGACCTGTTCTTCCAATCCCCAAAATCTGAATATCCAATCCTCCAGCATTAATGATTTTCTCCTCATAATTTTCACAATATGTTCTTACTTCTTCTTTTGATACCGTACCGTCAGGAATATTTGCATTTTCCTTTTTAATATCAATATGGTCGAAAAGATGCTCATTCATAAATCGTACATAGCTATGAATAGAATCGGGTTGCATGGGGTAATACTCATCTAAATTAAAACAAATGACATTCTTAAAACTTAAACCTTGTTCTTGATGAAACTTTACAAGAAAATCGTACACTTTAGTCGGTGTAGAGCCTGTTGCCAAACCTAGAACGGCCATTTTACCCTGTTTCTGTCTTTCCCTGATAAGTGAAGCTATCTCTTGGGCTACATAAAGCGATGCATCTTCAGAATCGCTATGAATCAACGTGTTTACTTTTTCAAACTTTTTATGATCGTCACTGGATTTTAGTCCTAAATTTTTTGATAAAGTCTTTTGTGCCATTTTTTGATGTATTTGAAATTGAATACAGCACAAAACTACATAATTTTTCTATATTTTGCTGTTTTATGCCATTTTATTTGCTGTTTTTTACTGTATTAAAGAAATCTATAGCATATATCAGGATAAAAACAGCATGTAATTCAAATTACTATCTTTGACTTCTAATTCTTATTTGGGATAAATGCTAAAGGAAGAACGTCAACGAGTTATCCTTAATGAAGTTGAACTTCATAATCGTGTGCAGTTAATCGATATTGCAGAAAAGCTCAATGTTTCTATTGATACTGTGAGAAGAGATGTAAAGGAGTTGGATGCTGAAAGTCGGCTTAGAAAGGTTCATGGCGGAGCAATTTCTTTAGGATTTGCGACCTATAGCCCTAAAAGAAATAGTGTTTACGCTTTAGACGAAAAAATTGTTATTGCCGAAAAAGCAGCTACACTTCTAAAAGAAAACAGTGTGGTTCTTATTGATGGAGGAACTACTTGTGTAGAACTGGCCAGGGTTTTACCAACAAAGTTAAAATTAACCTGTTTTACCCTAAGCTTACAAGTTGCTATGGAGTTGCTGAACAAACCAAATGTTGAAATAATTTTTATTGGAGGAAAATTGTCTTCTGACGCCCAAATAAGCTATGGAGGTAATACAATAAATAATTTGGCGGAGATAAAGGTCGATTATAGCTTTATTGGTACCGGCTATGTGGATACCGAATTAGGACTTACAGAATTTGATTGGGATATTGTACAAACAAAGAAAGCGGTTATCAAAGCTTCAAAAAAGACCGTGTTGCTTTGCATATCTGAGAAATTGAACTCTCAACATCGATTTAAGACATGTTCTTTAAATTTAATTGATACAATGGTCACTGAATTAGGTCCAGATCATTTATTATTGAAAAATTTTAGGAACCAAGACATACAGCTTTTATAATATGGGTGAATACCAAAAGATAACAGAAAGAGCTTCTTTATATGATAATCTTGAAAGCATGAGTTCAAAAGATTTGTTGCAAAAGATAAATCAAGAAGATAAAAAAGTGGCCGATGCCGTACAGAAAGTCATACCTCAAATTACCAAACTGGTTGATGCTTTGTTAGTACGTTTTAAAAAGGGAGGGAGGCTTTTCTACATAGGTGCCGGTAGCAGTGGTCGATTAGGTATTTTAGATGCTTCTGAAATTCCACCGACCTTTGGTATGCCGCATGACAAGGTGATTGGTATCATTGCCGGTGGTGACGGAGCAATTAGAAAAGCGGTTGAATTCGCAGAAGATAATACTTTACAAGCTTGGAAAGATCTTCAAAAGTTCGATATAAATGAAAATGACACCTTGGTCGGGATAGCTGCATCTGGCACCACACCTTATGTTTTAGGCGGTATTAAAGATGCCAAAGCTAATGGATTGTTAACGGCAGGTATTACCAATAATCCTGGTTCACCCCTGGCCAACGACACAGACATACCAATTGCTATAAATGTTGGCCCTGAGTTCGTTACAGGTAGTACAAGAATGAAAAGCGGGACTAGTCAAAAACTAGTCTTGAATATGATTTCTACCGCCTTAATGATTAAAATAGGTAGGGTTAAAGGAAATAAGATGGTAGATATGCAGTTGAGCAATAACAAGCTCGTAGATAGAGGCACCCGTTACTTGGTAGAGGCTTTGAATATGCCGTATGATGAGGCAGAAAAAGCATTGAAAACACATGGTTCCGTGAGAGCGGCAATTGCAGCAATTGGTTAATGCTTACCTGTGATTTTTGCAACAGTCTGTTTCGTGACGATTTTTTTGTTTTTATTGCCCCACGAGTTTTGAATGAAGGTCATAACATTCACAACTTCAAGGTCGAATAGTTTTACTGCTTTCATTTTACGGTTATAGCTAGCCCCATTTACAGTGATTTTCCCTTTTAGACCGAATAAAATACTGCGAATACTTGATTCTTTGCTACGTAATCAGAATTCGCTAATGGCGGAATACGCTTTTCTTTCCCTAAGCCATTTTTTCCATGGCATGCCGCGCATTTTCTGATGTATATTTTTTCGCCTAAGAGCACTTTATTTTTTAAATTCGATTGGGCATAAAGATGTGAACATCCAAATAATAATAGAATTAATGACAGTTTCATTGATTTTTCGGGATAAGCTTGTAAATACCTTTTCCTTCAACACCAACATATATATACCCATTAGGCCCTTGTCTTACGTTTCTAACCCTACCCAAACCATCTAACAACTTTTCTCTATAAACCACCTTGTTGTTCTTTAGTTCCAATCTTTCCAAATATTGAAAGGCCAAAGAACCGACCAATAGGCTTCCTTTCCAACCTTCGTATTTTTCAGATGTTACAAATGTCATACCGCTCGGGGCGATGGAAGGGGTCCATTGGTATAAGGGTTGTTCCATTCCAGGTCTAGAGGTCTCATCTGTTATTTTTGTACCAACGTAGTTAATTCCATAGGTGATAATAGGCCAACCATAATTTCTACCTTTTTTGATAATGTTTATTTCATCACCGCCTCTAGGGCCGTGTTCATGGTTCCAAATCTCTCCGGTTATAGGATTTTTGACCAAGCCTTGCGGATTGCGATGCCCATAGCTGTAAATGGCTTTTTTTGCGCCTTTTTTGACTGTAAATGGGTTGTCCTCTGGAATTCGACCATCATCATGAATTCGGTATATTTTGCCTCCGTCTCTGGTAATATCCTGCGGATTTACATCTCTGTTGCCCCTGTCCCCAATTGAAAAATAGAGAAAACCGGCATCATCAAACTCAAGCCTAGAACCCCAATGCTGCCCTTTAGTAGTATTGGGTACTCCTTTATAGAGTATTTCTTTAGCAACCAGTTCATTGTTTTTTATTTTGGCACGCATGATGGTTGTATTTCCACCATTTCCATCACCATCAGATGAGGAATACGAAAAGTAAATCCAACCATTATTCTTATAATCTGGATGTAGTTCAATGTCTAAAAATCCACCTTGACCACGCTCGTAAATATCTGGTAATCCTCGAATCTGCGTCTTTTTTCCATCTTCAGCCAAAATAAGTTTTCCACTCTTTTCCGTAATTAAAATGCTATTTATTGAAGGAAACGCCATACCCCAAGGGTTTTGTATTCCTTTAATGGTTAATTCCGCTGAAAATGAAGTGGTTAGAGGGGTTTTTATTGTTTTATCAGTTGTCTGAGCACAGGATTGGGTAAGCAGTACAACGAAAAAATAAAGACAAATCGAGTGTTTTTTCATAATTTTATCGTTCTAAGGATACTATTTATAGCTAAAATGTAGTTATAAAGGTATCAAACTATTAACTAATTGTTTAAAATAGATTTTATTGTTTAGAAAATTATAAACGTAAGAATGTAAGATCCCAAATCTAACTATTCTGCCTTAACCTAAATTGACCTATGCTACCCCAAACCACAAGGCGTCTTTTGTATGCCGTGCTGCTGATACTGTTATCGGTAGGCACTATTTCTGCGGTTGCAAAAAACAACATCCCTGCTTTTTTTGATGCATTAACTTTTAAAGTTGAAAAAACTGACGAACAGCCTGTAGCATCAGAGAAGGCAACAACTTATTTTAAATCTGAAGTTAGTACTACGTCTGCGCCGATGTTTACTACTATTATTCAAGGTGCCGATGAAGAAGTAGCCTGCAGTAACAATGGTTTTACCATAGCCCGTTTTAATTTATGTGGTGATTCAGATGATAGAACGATATCGCTTTCAGGAGGATCTTATGGTTCGGTAGAATGGCAAATTTTAGGAGGTTCGTGTTCACCTGATATCAATGAAGATTGCCCGAATACAACGACCTCTTGTTATTCAACTGTTAGTACATCTCAAACTTTTAATATCGATGCAAGTTCGATTTCTGCTACTTCTGGGGCAGAGTTTCGGGTTATTGTTGATGGAACACAATATTTTTTTAAAGTTAAGAAAAGTACTATTACCCAAACCCACGTTAAAAGAGATTTTATTTGTGGGGTAGATGGGCGCATACAAATAACAAACCTTTCTAGTTCATACGAATACAGTATTGATGGAGGTGTCAATTGGCAGACTTCACCAATATTTAATGGTTTAACTCCTGCGACCTACAATATTACGGCACGTTTACAGAATACACCCAACACTTGTGAATATCCGTACGACCCAATAGTTATTGAACAGTTGGATATTAGTATGGACGTCGAGTTTGTTGATGCACAATGTTTTGGAGATACAGGTAGTATTACGGTAACGGTCAATGATGTGCCTGGACCATACAAGTATACCTTGCTAGATGAAAATGGGGTTCCCCAAGAATTCACCACATTTATTACCACCAATCCTTATACTTTTAGTGCTGTTGGTTTTGGCACTTATAGTGTACAGGTTGAAACCCAACAATGTATGGGTGACCCTGGAAATGGAATACCGCCACCTAGGCAAAATTTAGATATCAATGGCAATCCTATCAGTATTGGTGATGGTATAACTCCACTATCGGCTTCAACCGAGGTTAACGAAAGTTTAAGTGCTGAACCTTCATGCGGAGCGACGAGTGTCGCTATTATTGTTAGGGCATCTGGTGGTTCTGCTCCATATACCTTTACTGTAAGTGACGGTGGTACTTCTGCAGGATCCTTTACGACAGAGACGACATATACCGTAAATACTCCAGGTAGTTATGATTTTGTAATCACCGATACCAACGGTTGTGCCATAAACGCTTCTGCAAATGTTGTTGAGCTAACCCCACCAGAGGTTACTGCTAGTGGAATAGACGGTACATGTACTAACGGAGGTGCTAAATTGAATATTAATGTAGTTGATGGAAAAGGTTATAATCTATCATTTAGGGCTACCCCAACAGACCCTTGGAGTACGGACCCTTTATTGACTGTTCCTACAGGTACATACTCAAATATTGAAGTAAGATACCAACAAGGTAGTTTCGATTGTATTTATACGATACCAACTACCGTAACGGTGAACTCCGTAGGTACGATTAGTGGTAATGCCATTAAAATTGCTGATAGAACCTGTGATGGAAGTGGAGGAACTGTTGGTGGAACCATTGAATTTCAAGGTCCTTTTTCAGGCGGATCCGGTAGTGGGTATGCCTTCAGTATTTCTGGTGATAGCCCATCGAACTTTACAACCCAGACGCTTTACAATAATTTGGCACCGGGCACTTACACGCCAATAATTAGAGACGGTGGTGGTTGTCGTCTAGAGTTGACACCGATTACAATATTAGATATTGATCCTCCAACGGCATTAGCTTTTGTTCAAAGTGATACAAACTGTGCCGCTGGAACAGCTGATGTGCAGCTAACAGCGACCAGCACGAACCCTATTGTTAGATATGAGATTATAAGCCCAGCTTATTTTGACAACGCAACTGATGCTACATTCGATAATATAAATGTAAATATAGCCTATGAATTCAGGGTGACAGATGACCAAGGTTGTACCTATACGGATAGTTTTACGCCAGCTGTAATCAGTTCTATCCGCGCTAGGGTAAAATCTGGCGGTGGTTTAAATGTTTGTACTGGAGCGGCCGATGGTGGTGGAACTTTTATCATTGACGGTTTTACGAATAATTATACCTATAATATTGATGGTGGTGCCGAGAGTGCGCCCCAAAGTGATTTAGAGATCGATTTAAGTGGATTGGCTGCTGGCAGTTACGTTATTACCGTAACTGATGTCGATACGGGTTGTCAAGATACAGCAACGCTTATGATTCAAGAACCTACTACGCCTTTAGCCCTTTCAGGTAATGTAACTCCAATGAGTTGTTTAAATGGTAATCTTGGCCGAGTTATTGCTAATGCTACAGGTGGTTGGGGAAGCTATAATTATACATTGACTTACCCATTAGGAACTGTTGTTGGGCCGCAATCTGGAGTTACTTTTGGAAGTTTAACCGAAACAGGTACCTATACTTTGGATGTTGAGGACGCTGAAGGATGTACAGAAACATTTACATTCGACTTAACCCCTTTAGATGCTCCGGTGATAGACTATGATGCCACAGCTTCAGATTTATGTTTTGAACCATTGGCAGGTGCTACCTTAGCTGTACAAGTAATTACTGACGGTACTGCCGGTGCACCTTACGAATATCGAATAAATGGAGGAGCGTGGCAACCAAGTCCAGTTTTTTCAGGACTTTCTCCTGGCAGCTACAATGTTGAGGTGAGAGATGCTAATAATTGTGGTGATGCGATAAGTCTTAATGTATATCCTCAACTGAGAGTAAGTACGAGTTTAGTGGCAGAAATACCTTGTGGAGGAGGAGATGGTACAATTCAAGTACAAGTTAATGGAGGTAATACAACCGGGGCCGGAACAAAACAATATGAAGTAAGTGCTGATAATGGCACCACGTTTGGAACGCCCATTCCATTGACCGCAACAAGTTTTACTTATGATACAAATGCACCCGGAACATATATTTTTAGAGTTACTGATAACGAAGGATGTGTTGCTGAGTCGAATCCGTTTGTATTAGAACCACCTGTCAATATTGACCCTGCTTCAGCAGAAGTTTTTCCACCGGTTTGTGGAGAGACAAATAGTGGTAGGGCTATTATTACCCCAGATGCTACAAGTGGCGTAGCACCGTATGAAATCAGTTTTGATGGTGGCGCTTTTTCAAGTCAAACAAACTTTTCAAATTTAAATCAAGGGCAGACTTACAGCTATATAGTAAGAGATGCAAGAGGGTGTGAAACGATACCTCAAAATGTAACCATTCCGAATGCAGGAATTGCTCCTGATGCCACCGTGGGCGTTATTGATGCCGTCTGTAATGCTGCTACTGATATTATTGGAGGACAGATAGATGTTACTGCGGTAACCGGTGGTTCACCAGACTTCACCTATGTATTACAAGATCAGTTTGGGGTAGAAATAGAAAGAATAGGACAGACATCTAGCACAACGGCCAGCTTTACAAATGTTCCTGTTGGTTCATATACTGTTTTTACCATTGATAGAAACGGTTGTATCGACCAAGATCAAGTAACCGTTGATGATGGCGATTTAGATGTTATACCAGATGCAATAACTCCAATAACATGTGACCCAGGTGGTTTTACAAATACGGTTACCATTGTTGGCGGTGTTGGGCCATTCGATATCAGATTGGTTACTGATCTGCCTAGTACTTTTGTTGCAGTTAATCTTCCTCCAGATAGGCATACTTTTACTGGATTGCAATATGGGGTATCGTATACGGTAGAAGTATTTGATAATGGTACGGGCTGCACGCATATAGAAACCATAGACCCAATTGACGGACCTTCACCGCTTGATGTCACCGCCGTTTCGACTCCTGGTTTTTGTGATGCTTCACGAAATGGACAATTGGAATATACCGTTACCGGATTTACCTCTGGTGATGATTTACTTATCGAAGTTTATAATGTTGATGACGGTAGTCTGTTAACTTCTGAGAACCCGACAAATGTAACCACCATTCCATATGTAAATACTTTCGATACGTTGCCAGGCAATTATCAGGTGATTGTGACCAACCAAACCGATAATTGTAATGATGGAGCTTTAGTAACAATTGATAGAAATTTACCTGCTATATTTATC
>CAYGUZ010000061.1:0-8719 GCA_964353215.1 uncultured Flavobacteriaceae bacterium | reverse complement strand
ATTATTACCTCGGTTCTAAACCTAGAATTTCTTCCAAAAACTTATTGGTTTCAATTCTTACCGATTTTAAGTCTTTTGAGGTAATGTGTGAAGTCATTACATGGTCGCCCACATCAGAAAATGCCCTCTTTCTCTTTTTTTCATTAGTAGTACCAAGCCCATTATACATTTTCAGCATTGCAGGTACCGAGACCACATTATCTTGAATTGAATCATTCTTATAAAAATAGCCTAAGAAAACAGGCTGCTTAATCTTTTCAAAAGTTTCAGGAACCATGGTATAATCCATCATAGCCTGCAAATGTGTTAGCGCTTCTAATCGATATTTAGTAGTCCAATATTGATTTTTCAATTCAATATCGGTATCAAACTCGTGGTAATCAGAATCTTTAATAAACTTTGCTATTTGTAACCCCCACGGCTTAGATAAAAGCTTTGCACTGCCATCATAAATTTCAATATTTGGTGAATAGAGAAGTAATGCAGCAATATCTAGATCAGTACCTGCCAAATGTAGTGCCAATGTACCACCTGTAGAAGTACCCATTAAAATGACCTTTTCACCCAACTGCTTGCCAATCGCAATAGCTTTTTTTGCAGAGCTTATCACTTTGTCGGCAGTAAGGTCTTTCATAGGGGCTTTTTCATCTAATCCATGCCCTGCCAGTCTTGGTAAATACAAATTACATCCATAACGTTTTGCCGTTTCTTTATGAATGGGGTCTCCTTCTTCTTGGCTTGCAGACCAACCATGCAGATATACTATACTATATGCTGTTTTTGAAGGAATACTATCATGCCAAACTATCCTTGCTTCATTGTCTGGTCTGATATTTTTATTTTGAGCTTCAGCTCTATTAATTTCAGACTCCAAGGCGACCAAGTCGGAAGTAACTATTGGTAATGTAGTATCTAAATTCGGGGCTTCAACTTTAGGGCCTAAAAAATAGGTTAATGCAAGCAAAGCAACAAAAATGAGTAAGGCCTTAAGTATTTTTGAAAATATTTTCATAATCAACTATTTAAACAAAGAATTCTAATATACCACTTCTTTGATTCTATAAAAGAGCTATTTTAGTTTCTTATAGTCTGACAAAAAATTATGTCTTCATTAAAAATTTTATTAAAAAATCTAGGTCCTGGGCTACTTTTTGCAAGCATGGCTATTGGCACATCTCACCTGGTGCTATCTACAAAAGCAGGAGCACAATATGGCTGGATTATGATCATACCCATTATTCTTGCAAATGTGCTCAAATATCCATTTTTTGAATTTGGTGTTCGCTACACCAATGTAACCAAAAAAAGCCTTATTGAAGGATATCTAAATATGGGCAGAAAATACCTTTGGCTATATGCTTTAATAACCTTGATCAGTGTATTTACAATCTTAGCTGCCTTATATGTAGTTACTGCCGGACTACTAATTAACCTTTTAAAAATTTCAACTGTCAACCTAAGTTTAACAGCATTAGGACTCTTTATTTTTATTAGCACCTTACTAATTATGGGTCGCTATCGTTTTTTAGAGATTTCATTAAAATTAGTTGTCTCCGTTTTATTTATTACACTTTTTATCACTACGGTTCTGGTCATAAACAAAGGACAAATCGCTCCAGTTTCGAACTTTCAAAGGCCGGCCGTTTTTAATGAAGTAGGCATCCTATTTTTAATTGGTTTAGTCGGATGGATGCCCACGGCGGTAGAAGCCTCAGGTTGGGTTAGTATGTGGAGTATGGAAAAGCTTAAATCAATGAAAAAGACTCCTAGCTTAAAAGAGTCTTTATATGAGTTTAATTTAGGATATATACTTACGGCTTTACTTGCTGTTTTGTTCTTGGTGATTGGCTGCATGACCCTTTACGGAACAGGAGCCGAGCTTAGCGGAAATGCTGTAACCTTTGCAGACCAAGTTGTGAGCCTTTTTACATCGCATATTGGTTCTTGGGCTTACTTTTTAATTGCAATTGCTGCATTTGCCACCATGTTCAGCACATGTATGACAGCCCATGATGCAGTATCTAGAGTTAGTTTAGACATTATAAGCAAACTGTACCCTTCGAATAGTTTTTTTTCAAAAAACTATTCATTTGCTATTATGGTTATTTTTCTTGCCAGTGTAAATTGGATGGTTATAAGCTTTTTTGGGGCAAATATGGCCACTTTAGTTGCTTTGGCCACTTTTGTTTCTTTTGTGATGGCCCCAATCGTTGGTTGGATGAATTTAAAAACCGTTACTGGTAATGATATAAAAAACGAACATAAACCAAATAAAGCTTTAAAACTTTTAGCCTATATAGGCATGGCCTTTTTAGCGTTTTTCTCTATCTACTATTGTTGGATGGTTCTCTTTTAGCTACTCTCTGTTAATTTTATTCAAAAAGTACATTATCGTTTAATACGACAATTAAAGAACGTTGGTTTTGTTTGTGGAGCATCTCTAAACAAAACACCCCATTGGTACAATTGTTAAGAATTTTATCTTCACCATAACCGATTGAGTATAAAATATTGGTGCCAGAAACTCCATTGGCTTGCAAGTACTCTTTAATGGCATCGGACCTTGCCTGAGTTAGTCTAAAGTTAGTGCTGCTACCCCCCCTACTATCAGTATGTGTTTCTATTCTGAGTTGAATATTTGGAAAAGACTTAACTACTTCAACTACTTTATCCAATTCTATAGCAATTTCGGGGGTTATAGAACTTTTATTTCTTCCAAAAAAGAACTTACGTAATTTTACAACTGTTTGACCTTCTTTTTCTTCTACCAAATCGTCATATAAAGACAAGCCGACATTCACATCAAATACAGTTTCTTGGTCATTATTGGTCGCTACTTCCATGGTCTTGGTATATCGGGAATACCTTTCTTTATTAGCTTGTATAACAACCTTATCCCTCCAAGGAATTTCAATGCGATACGTTCCCTGATCATCGGATGTTACCTCACGAATAAGGCTGCCGTCTTTATTCAATAATTTAACAGAAACATTCGCGATCGCTTTTTGCCTGCCATAGGGTTCTTGAACCTTACCTCGTATTGTCAATGTTTTTAGGCCTGGTTTTTCATCTACCAAGAAGCCATACACATCGTCACTACCTTTACCTCCTGCTCTATTCGATGAAAAATAGCCTAACAATCCGTCTCCATTATTTCTAATGATAAATCCAAAATCATCTTTTTCAGAATTGATAGCTTTCCCTAAATTAACGGGTATACTAAAACTATCCTCAGCTTCGAAATTCGTTTTATACACATCCATTCCGCCTAGACCATAAAAGATATCCGAAGAAAAATATAGGCTATTCTCAAAAATATAAGGCGCTATTTCATTACCAGGGGAATTGACTCGAGGGCCAAGATTAATCGGGGCGGACATTATTTGTCCATTATTTGTATAAACAAAGTATATATCTGTTCCACCATATCCATCGTCGAACTTGGCCGAAAAGTATAACTTGCCACTATTGGCATCATAAAATGGATAATAAAAAGAAGTACTTAAATCCCTTAATAAAAATCGAAACGCACCATTCATGGGTTTCATACCAATAGCCAAGGCATTTTTTCCATTATTATCGAACAAAAGTTCTCCATTCGAAGTATTTGACAACACATAGATAAGGCTATTTAGTTCATTTGAAAAATAAGGGGTCGCCTTATGAAAATTTGAATCTTCAATTTTCGTAAACTTGGTCACAGTGGCCAATTGACCAGAAGCGTCTGGAGTACCCCAAAAAATATCTAAATACGCCTGCCCCGACGGAGCAAAATTCTGTTTTTTAGTCTTTGGCCTTCCACTAGTAAACAGCAGTTTATTATCATAAAAAGCAGGCGAAAAATCTTCTTGAACACTATTGCTTTTTAAATTGAATATTTTGTAGTTTAAATCGCTATTGCCTACTGTGTTCAATAATTCTTTATTGAACTTGGCGTTCTCAAAAAGCTCTATTGAGAAAACATCTCGGTTATTCTTTATTAAACTATCAATCTTTGTAGAATTACCGACCTTTATCAAGCTCTGCAACATCTTGTTGAAACGGTGCTTGCTCATTATGGAATCTAACTTCTCATCCCCCGAAATAACGTCAAGATATGTGTTTGAAGCTTTCTCGAAACTTCCTATCTGATAGTAAGAATCTGCAAGGTTTAAATATTGTTCGGTATTTAAATAACCTTTTGATAAATCAGCTTCGTAAGCTTTTACGGCCTGCTTATAGGCATATTGAAAAAAGAACTGATCTCCCTTAGACTGCTTTTGTTGCGAAAAACAGAACGAACATGAAAAAAAGAATAAAATTAGCGTTGTTCTCATTTAAATGGGGGTTAAAAAAATCTGGGGGAATCTACTTGTTTTGGTTTTCCTTTCAGCTTATTGTTTTTCTGTTTGTTCTTGTTGCGATTTCCACCTTCACGCCCTAGATAAAATTTTAAAATAGCTTCATGCGAGCCATTCGTGTAATCGCCCAATCCATTAGTATTGTAATCATATGAGTAGCCTAAAAATAGCGTGTTCGATACCTGAAATCCGGCCAGTCCGCTTACAGCATTATCAAAACGGTAAGAAGCTCCAAGGGTAAAAGCATTTAAAAACAGGAAATTAGCGGACAAGTTTACCGTTAGCGGACCCTGAGGAATGTAATTAACGAGTGCAGCAGGTTTGAACTTGGTATTATCGGAAATATCAAAAACATAGCCCGCTATAAAATCAACTTGTATATCATTATCTATAACAGATTCTAACTCTTCGTCGTAAATGCCAAGGGTCAGAAAATTAGGCGTAGATAGACCTGTATACCAGTTCTCACCATACATGAACAAACCGCCCCCAAGAATTGGGTAGAACTGAGTTAAATTATCCCCTCCTATAATAGGTTCAGAAGGGTTCTGAAAATTACCATCGGAATAATTTAGGCTCAAAAAAGAACCACCTGCATCTAAACCAAAAGATAGCCAAGAATCTGAACTAAGATTAACTTGATAAGAATAGGAAACATCTATATATGTTTGAGATGAGGGCCCTATTTCATCACTAACTACATTAAAACCTATACCCATTTTTTCATTGGATAATGGCACGTTAGCTCCAAATCTCAACGTTTTAGGTGCGCCAGGAATGTCTATCCATTGTGCCCTATACAAAGCTGAAAATTCAGTAGATTCTACCGAACCGACATATGCGGGGTTAAAGCTTCCAATATTGTACATATACTGCGTGTATTGGGGCTCTCTTTGCGCCAAAGCGGATGCTACGCATAGAAATGCAATAACGATAATCTTATATTTTAAAAAACTTTTTATGAACATCTTAGATTATCGAATTATTTGAATCCATCCCTTACTTATTTCACTTCCATCTCCCAAATCGAGAATATAAAAATAAGTCCCTTTAGGTACATCTCCATTTTTATAGGTACCATCCCATGTGTTATCATAAGGCGCAGCTTCAAATACGTTGTTTCCATATCTGTCAAAAATCTGCAAAGAGTTATTAGGATAGGCACCAGCACAATTTAGTATCAAGAAGTCGTTAGTACCGTCTTGATTTGGTGAGAATATATTACAAATTGTACCGCAATCGGTACATGGACTAACTATTGATTGCACAGTAACTGTCGCCTCATTATTATCTATATTTACATCGTCGGATGGAAAAGAACCAGTCAATATAGCTGTATTTTCTAGCAACCCGGAAGCTACTACAGTAACCGTAATTTCTAAATTGACTATTTCTTCCGCTAATAACTCATCGATAGTCCAAACACCTGTTACTTGATCATATTCGCCACTTGAAGTCGCATCGGAGACGTATAAAAATCCTGTTTCCAATACATCACTGACCGTAATATCTATAACACGGTCCATTGTCAAGTTGGTAACCGATATGATAAAAGTAATGTTATCTCCGATGAGGGGTCTATCATTATCAACAATTTTTTCTATCAATAAGTCTATCGGTTCAGGATTACAACCAGACGTTAAAAAAGGGTCGCATGGATCTAAAGGATCGGTCGCACTTTCTGGCACTGCGACTGTAGAGGCGTCATCAACTATTAGAACTTCCTCTCCATCTGTTAGTCCATCACCATCGGTATCTGCATTATCAGGGTCCGTTCCTAATTCAGTCTCTTCATCGGTCGTAAGCCCGTCATTATCACAATCACTGGTTCCTAACGGCGTTCCTCCTACCGAACTGCAATCATCCAAAGGGTCAGTTCCATCTGTATTTACTTCCTGCCCATCCTCAACACCGTCACTATCGGTATCTGGGTTGTTAGGGTCCGTACCAAGAACGCCTTCTTCATTATCTGAAAGACCATCATTATCTGTATCAAAATCGCATTCAAGAACGGTTACGGTCACATCTATAGAAACATTTGCACAAGGCGCTGCCGCGGTATTTGTAGTATAGGTGAAAATATAATTTCCAACAGGCAAACCAATAAAATCTACGATATTATCAGTACCAATTGCAGGTGTTCCACCTGCGGGGCCACTTGTAAAAGTCCAGTTACCGGCATCCTGCCCACTAAGCGTGAAATCTAAATCTACTATTGTATCACCACCATTGCCAGAAGCATTGCAAGCAGTTGTACTTACTGGGGTACCGGCAGAGGGTTGGCTGTTTATCGTTGCTATAACTTCTGTTCTGGCAGAAGTACATCCATTAGACGTCGCCTCTACAAAAAATGAAGTGGTAGCCGTAATATCTGGAGTCACAAAAGTGCTTCCTGTACCTAAAACTGCACCGCCTGTAGGCACGTTGTACCAATTTAACGAAGCTCCGGTTTGATTGCTAGAAGCCGTTAAGGTCAAAGTACCCTCTTCACAACGAACACCACCAACTGAACTGTCTATAGTTGGGGTAATATTTATGGTAAGCGGAATCTCAAGTGTGGGACTAGCGCAATTGTTCGTATCGTCATAGAAAAAACCATAGTACGTGCCTGGTGCGTTCACAACACTACTTCTGTGTGCACTTTCTTGTAATGGATCAGGGTTTGTACTCCAAGTTAAGGCACTCCCAGCAGGAGCTGTATTGGTCACATAATCGTTCAAATCGACATTAATAGTGTCACAAAAGCCTGTTGGTTGAGAGGTATCCAAAGCAGGAGCAATACTACCCGAATTACAAGGCAAAATACATTGTGATACGGTAATGGTAACTTCAGCAATTTGATCGGTACATGGGGCAATCGCCCCTGTAGTGGTATATCTAAAGGTATAGGTTCCATCTGGTTGACCTACGAAATTCACCTCATTACCAGCATTTATAGTCGTTGAACTACCTGCGGGAGCGCTTACAAAAGACCAACCGCCAGCATCGGCCCCGGTTAATTGATCGTCGAGATCGATAACTGCGATTCCATTGGCAGAAATACTACATGCAGCAGCATTTGCCGATGTACCTGGAGAAGGAGTTGCATTTGCACTAATCGTTATTTGCAAAGCAGGACTCGCACAATTATTCACCTCATCAAAAAAGAAACCAAAATAAGTACCCGCCGTATTTACGACACTAGATGATAAATGTGTAGCACTATTAGCAAGGTCGGTGTTGGTTTCACTCCACCTCAACACTGCGTTTACAGGTGGTGCACTTATGATATAATCGTCTAAATCTTTATTAAAGGCATCGCAAAAAGCCGTTTCCTCTGCTGTATCCAAAGCGGGCGCAGTTGCGCCGGCAGCACAGGAGTCATCATCGAGAATGGTTATTACAGCCGTATCCGATATATCTACATTAAGCGTAGTACCCGTCAAATTGGCCATTGAAATCGTTAAGTTCTCATTTCCTTCGATTATTCCATCTGCCTGAGGTGTAAAAGTCACGGTTCGAACCTCATTTGCGGTTCCAGAAAAGTTTAGGGCTTGGTTCGTTATTGCTGTATAATCATTATTGGCAGTAGTTGCCGTGCCATCAGCAGTAGAGACCTCAACCCTAAAACCACCTACCACGGCATTATCCAAGTTTACATTGATGCTGGCCGGCCCCCCATCCTCAGGAAAACTAATATCCTCAATAGTTACTGTAGCACTATCGTCATCAAAAATGGTATTGGTAGCTGTACGATTTGCAGGAATAGGATCTAAAACTACATCGCCAGAACTAATTCCGGTCAAGGTTATCGTAACGGTTTCATTGCCTTCGACAATAGCATCTTCTAAAACGGGAATGGTAACATCTGTAGAAAAATCCCCCGCCGTAATAGTTGCAGTATTGCCAAACACCGCGTAATCAACACCAGAAGCAGCCGTACCCGTTACATTGAACACTATATCCGTATCAGTAGCTGTAGCATTTGTCTGAGAAATCGTTAAAACTCCATTGGTTACAGCTCCAACTCCATTTTCTAAACCATTGGAGGTATTTACAATGCTAACCGTAGGGCTATCATCATTGGTAATGGTTCCTATTGCACTTGCCGTTCCAATTGAAGAACCAGCGCTTGGATTACTTAAGGCTATGGTAAAAGTTTCATCGGGTTCAAAATCTGTATCGCCATTTACTTCAATGGTTACCGTCGTACTTGCTTGGTTAGCCGCAAATGGTATTGTTCCGTTTGGAGAAACGCCACCAACAAAGTCAGAACCATCTGTAAGCGAAGTTCCACTTCCAGCAACTGTATAATCAACAGTCGAGGTATTTGTCAAATTACCTGTACGATTTAGGGTAAATACGAAAGCTGTCGAACCTGAATCGCCTTCATCTAAAGT
>CAYGUZ010000060.1:0-8738 GCA_964353215.1 uncultured Flavobacteriaceae bacterium | reverse complement strand
ACTTTAGCCATTTTATTAAATTTTTAGGTATTAATTTTATGTTGAATGCTTTTTAATTGACAGAAATTATGCCAATACATAAAAACTGACAATATGTTAAAATAAAAATGCCAGCTTGTCACTAAGCTGGCATTTTTTTATTTCTCTATGGTTGAACTTTACTGAAGGGTATCCGAAGGATTTGCTCCACTTGATGTTGGTACAGCCTCTGGAACTTCTTCTGGTACTGTTTCTGGCACCGTAGCTTCAATATCGTCACCTTGTAATAGTTTTGAATCTGCCTGAGTATAATTTCCTTTTAATGCCACATTGGACAAAAGAATAAGAACAATTAATAACGCTGATAAAGTCCAAGTACTTTTGTCTAAAAAGTCCCCAGTCTTCTTTACACCACCAGCTATTTGTGTTCCACCACCTCCAAAGGAAGATGACAATCCACCACCTTTTGGGTTCTGCACCATAATCACCAGTATTAAAAGTAAACAAACGGCGATAATTAGAATTAAAAATATGCTAAACGTACTCATACTATCAATCTTTATTTTTCTGCAAATTCTTGACTCATCGAATTTGGTCTGCAAAGAAACCACTTTTTTCCGGATATTTCAAACTCAAAATCTTGAAGGCTTGAATGGCTTTTTTATACTTTTTCTGTTCTAAATAAACCTTTGCCAAAGTCTCTGTCATCAACTGGTTTTTATCGATTTTTATCGACTCTTCTATATCGACTCTGGTTTCTAATGCCGCTTTCGGAATTATCTTAGGTTTACTTTCTATAAACTTGTCTAAAAGCTCAAATTTTTTCTTTTTTTCAAGTGTATTTTCTTCCCGTTGAATCGGTTTTGGAGACGCAATCTGCAACCATTCACCAAAAGAATGCTTTTCAGTTTTAGTAAAAGGGAGCGGTTTGCCCAATTGTAAACTTTCTTCCACCTCCTCAATTTTTTGATCGTCAACAGGTTCTTCTTTTTTAGACTCGAATAGTGCAGGGTCTAATATTTGCTCTGCATCTTTGATATTTTGTGGTAAAGGACTTTTTTCTTCTGATTCTCCTAGAAAAATTTCGGTATCTGGATTAGGAATGATCTCTTCGGATATGGTTTCTTTTTCTTCTAGCTTTTGGGTTCTTCCTAGAATACTATCGGCGATACTGTTCTGGGTAAATTCCTTTGAAGTGATGTAGTCAAAAAGTACTTCTCTATCTGCCGTGTGCGCAGCGGTAATTTTTAAGGCGTTGTTGTATTTGTAACTGTCCAGATTTTTAAGTCCTTTTAAATGTAACGCCCGTGCAGCTTGAAAATAAGGATATTCTTCTAATATATCTTCTAACTCCCTTGTTTGCTTTGGAGAAAGAATAGTGTCTGATTTTTGAAGAATAGTTATAAAATCTGAAACGTTCATATTGTAATTACCAATCTGCTAAGGACTTATTAAAAATATCTTGTGTGATTCGTTCAAAAAGCTCTTCGTGGGCCTCACTTTTTACGGATTCTAATAATGAAGTGCCGGGGAAATCATAAAAAAATGAAAAACGTTGTTCAAAATCGGAGTCTTCTTTGGTTTTGTTGTAAAAACGAACATTTACGGTCATGGTAAGTCTGTTCTGAGCAGCGGTTTGATTTGCTGTTGCCGTCATTGGCGAGACACGATATTCAACAATTTCTCCTTCATATAAAAGGTCACCATTGTTATTGGTTAAGTTAAGACTGGTCAAAGTAGTAATAACATCTTGCAAAGCATTGGTGAAATCTCGGTCCAGTCCTGGTTCTATAGTAGAACCTGGGCTTTGGTCGGCAAAATTCTGAAAAAAGTTTACCTGAAAACTCTTTGCAGTACCGGTGCTAGCACCAGAGAAATTATAAAACCCGCAGCCGTTAAAAAGTAGTATTGCGATAATCGCAGATAAGCTTAAAATATTTCTTTTCATTTTTCTGTATTCTTGATTTAGCTACAAATCATATTGCTTTATTTTTCGGTACAAAGTCCGTTCCGAAATTCCAAGCTCTGCGGCCGCGGCCTTTCTTTTTCCTCTATTACGCTCCAAAGATTTTTTAATGAGTTCAATTTCCTTTTCTTGTAAAGATAGGGTTTCTTCTTCCTGAATTTCCTCTGCAAAATGATAACGGTCTTCTTGAACAGGAGTATTTTGAAGTTCATTTTCAATAATAGGTTCTGGCAAATGCAATACTTCGGTCAAAGAATCTTCTTCTGTTAGTTCATCGTCTTTGCTTCCGTAAATTTTACGGATAAGTGTTTCGTTCTCTTCTTGTACTTTTTCAGAATCATTGTTCTTTAAAAGTTCTAAGGTCAATTTTTTAAGGTCGGTCAAATCGCCTTTCATGTCAAAGAGCACCTTATATAAGATTTCCCTTTCGTTGCTAAAATCGCTCTCCTTCTTTTGAGAACCGACAATCGCTGGCAAGTTGCTGGCATTCGAATTTGGCAAATAGCCATGCAGGGTATTGGCCGTAACCACTCTTTTTTCTTCGAGAACGGATACCTGCTCGGCAATATTGCGCAACTGTCGAATATTGCCCGGCCATCTGTATTTTAGAAGTAGATTGACTGCATTGTCTTCTAAGCGGATAGTGGGCATTTTGTACTTCTGCCCAAAGTCAGAGGCGAATTTTCTAAACAATAAATGAATATCGTCTTGGCGCTCACGTAGAGGAGGAATATTAATTTCAACAGTGCTAAGCCTGTAATAAAGATCTTCACGAAATTTTTCTTTTTTGATGGCCTCGAACATATTGACGTTTGTGGCCGCGACAATACGAACATCGGTTTTTTGTACTTGTGAGGAACCAACTTTAAGAAATTCCCCATTTTCTAAAACACGTAACAAACGAACTTGCGTAGTTAATGGCAATTCGCCTACTTCATCTAGAAAAATGGTACCTCCGTCAGCTACTTCAAAGTAGCCGCTACGCGTTTGGGTTGCCCCGGTAAAGGCGCCTTTTTCATGTCCGAAAAGTTCACTGTCTATGGTTCCTTCAGGAATAGCACCGCAGTTAACGGCTATATATTTTGCATGCTTTCGATGTGAAAGTGAGTGTATAATTTTTGGAATGGCCTCTTTACCAACCCCACTTTCACCGGTCACCAAAACTGAAATATCCGTTGGGGCTACTTGAATTGATTTTTCGATAGCCCGATTCAGTTTTACATCATTGCCAATGATTTCAAAACGTTGTTTAATGGATTGTATACCTTCCATATTAATTGTTCTTTGAATAACCGACTGCCTCGCCTATTAAAGTAGCGGAGGTGCAATCGTAACTTTTTACGTTTACAAACTCCCCAATCTTGTAATTTTCTTTTGGAAAAACCACAACCGTATTTTGCGAATTTCTACCCATCCAATGCGCGTCTGACTTTTTAGAGGGTCCTTCAATTAAAACTTCTTGTACCTTACCTACATGCTGTTGTGTTCGGTACAAAGAAGATTTTCGCTGTACTTCGATAACTTCTGCCAATCTTCTTTTCTTGGTTTCTAACGGAACATCGTCTTCCAATTTTCTTGCGGCCAAGGTTCCAGGCCTTTCTGAATATGCGAACATAAACCCGTAATCGTATTTTACATACTCCATTAAAGATAAAGTGTCTTTATGGTCTTCTTCGGTCTCTGTAGGAAAGCCTGTGATCATATCTTGGCTAATAGCGCAATCTGGTATTAGCTCGCGAATATTATCAATAAGCTCAAAATATTCTTCCCTTGTATGCAAGCGATTCATCGCTTTTAGAATACGATTGCTTCCACTTTGCACCGGTAGATGAACATAGTTGCAAATATTCTCAAACTTTGCCATGACACGTATTACATCGAGCGTCATATCTTGCGGATTGGAAGTGGAAAAAC
This sequence comes from uncultured Flavobacteriaceae bacterium, assembly GCA_964353215.1. Classification (GTDB taxonomy): domain Bacteria; phylum Bacteroidota; class Bacteroidia; order Flavobacteriales; family Flavobacteriaceae; genus Croceitalea. The sequence continues at coordinate 4,879 of CAYGUZ010000060.1, read as the reverse complement.
GAATACGCATTTTAGGCTGGGCCAAAGCAGTAAGCTCTAATAGTTTGGCGAAATCAACAGCACTTGCTTTTTGAATTTCAGAGGCCTTGGCATAATCTTTTTTAAGCCCTCCGCCATACCACAGGTAACTATCTACATTTTGACCGAGTAGCGTAATCTCTTTAAATCCTTTGTCCCATAAAGCGTTGACCTCTTCCAAAATGGATTGCGGGTCTCTACTACGTTCTCTTCCTCTGGTAAACGGAACTACACAAAACGTGCACATATTGTCGCAACCTCGGGTTATGGATACAAATGCGGTCACTCCATTAGAATTTAATCTGACAGGTGCAACATCGCCATAGGTTTCATCCTTAGAAAGAATAACATTGACTGCGTTTCTTCCTTCATCAATTTCTTGGATAAGGTTGGGCAGGTCCTTATAAGCATCGGGGCCAACCACCATATCCACAATTTTTTCTTCCTCCAGAAACTTATCTTTTAAACGCTCGGCCATGCAGCCCAAAACCCCAACTTTCATATTTGGGTTTATTTTTTTGACCGCATTAAATTTTTCTAAACGCTTGCGAACGGTTAGCTCGGCTTTTTCGCGAATAGAACAGGTGTTTACTAAAACTAAATCGGCCTCACTAAGTTCTTGAGTAGTATTAAAACCTTCTTTGGCCAAAATGGAAGCTACGATTTCACTATCGGAAAAATTCATCTGACACCCGTAACTTTCGATATAGAGTTTACGGGTATTTTTTTCGTTGCTTTCTAGTGTTAGGGTTGCTCCTTGTACACTTTCATCTATCTTTTTTTCTATTCCCTCGTTAGGATTCATCATACATCATTTGCGTCTGCAAAGATAATGCATAATGCATATTGATGACAATATGACAGTTAAATTTTAAGTATACCTTTACAAAATCTAACCAACCAAGTTTGTAGTTAAAAGAATGAATGTTTTAAAAGCCTTTTTTCGTAAGAAGCCAAATACCTCAATACAAAAAGATCAAATAGAATTCAAAGAAATTAGTGCAGGTAAAATCATGCGCGATATTTATTTGAACAAAAAATGGGGAGGTAAAAAGCATGATTTTTATTCAGGTTTCGGCTCACATTCAAGAAAAGTAGTAAAGCCTTATATTAAGGCAATACGCAGTTTTTTCGATTCTCATCAAAATAAATTCGTTGTTTGTGATATTGGCTGTGGAGATTTTAACGTAGGCTCACAGCTTGTGAACCATACTAGTTTATATAAAGCTGTTGATGTGGTAGATGAGCTTATAGTTCGAAATAGAAATGTGTTCAAAAATGAAAAACTAACTTTTGATTGTGTTGATATTATCAACGATAAGCTTCCTGAAGGAGATTGTGTTTTGGTTAGACAGGTATTACAGCACTTATCAAATGATGATATCGAAAAGGTATTGCCAAAACTTCAAAAATTTAAATACGCAATTGTTACGGAACACCTTCCTAAAAAAGAGTTTATTGCCAATATAGATAAAACTACAGGTGCAAGTATTCGTCTTTCAAGGGGCAGCGGTGTTGTTCTTCATAAAGCTCCATTTAACCTAAAGGCAAAAAAGAATACAGAGCTCGTTAGAAAATATTATAATAAGGGAGTTATTGTGAGTACCTTGTACGAGTTTTAAAATTTTAGTGTTCGCAACGCAACTTTGTTTAATCTTTTTCATCATTAACTTGAAATTACTATCCAAAAAGTAAACAAATATGAAAAAGAACCTCGTATTTATCGTTTTATTCTCTCTATTCAGTTTTGTTGCGTGCAATGATTCTGATGACTTGCTCCCAGGCTATGGCGAATATGTAATTGCCACCCCTTTGACTACCGATTTAATTACTTTTAAAGAAGAGGCCGTTGAGGTTACGGACCCAATCGATATTGTGCAGTCTGGCAAAATATATGCGTATAAAAACTACATTTTTGTGAATGATATAGGTAGAGGGGTCCATGTGCTAGATAATACCGATCCAGAGGCACCACAAAAAATTCGATTTATAAAATTAGAGGGTAATCAAGATATTTCGATAAAAAATGACCGTTTATATGCCGATAGTTATGGTGATTTGGTTGTCATGGATATTTCTGATATGAATACTATTGGAAATATAAAACGTCTAGAAAATGCTATTTACCAACAATTTTGGTGTACTGTTGGCTTTGATGTTGACTGGCCTACGGCCGATGCCTATGATTACAGTGATTTAGATGCAAACCGTGAAGCCATTGTAGGGTGGGAGACCAAAAAAGTAATCATGTCCGAAAAGGAATTCAATGAAAAATATGGCTACACTTTTGCCGAAGATAGCGCTTTAAGTAATTCGGACGCTTCACCAAGTTCAGGTTCTGGGCAAGGGGGTTCTTTGGCACGTTTTAGAATTGTTGGAGATTATTTGTATGCGGTAGAATGGTCCAGCATCAATGTTTTTGATATTTCGGACCTTGATGCTCCAGAAGTATTGGATGAAGTTTATACAAGCGGAGGAATTGAAACTATTTTTAATCAAGGAGATTTATTGTTTTTAGGAGGAAATAGGGGAATGTATATATACGACATTTCAAATCCAGCTACGCCAACATTTGTTTCAGATTTTGAACACGGTACCGCGTGCGATCCAGTAGTGGTAGATGGTAATTATGCATATGTGACCCTTCGTGGGGGCAATTTTTGCGGTGCTACCGAGAGCGGACTTTATGTCATTGACATATCTAATATTGAAAACCCTGAACTTAAAGTGATATATCCTATGGATGAGCCTTATGGGCTAGGTATTAAAAATGATAAGTTGTTTATATGTGATGGGGCTTCTGGGCTTAAGGTGTACGATAAATCCATTGTGCCTGATCTACCTCAGTTAAACCATTTTAAGGATATTGTTACCTATGACGTTATTCCTATGCAAGAACAGTTGCTTATGATAGGTGACGGTGTGCTCTATCAATATAGGTATTTAGACAATGATATTCAGCTCATAAGTGAATTACGACTCAATTAGAATTTCCAATGATTAAAGTAAATATCCCGTTTTTAACGGGATATTTTTTTGCCAAGAAAATTTAATAAAAATCTGAAATCAAAAAATTGATATACTTTTGTTACCTCAAAACCTATTGAATGCCAAAGAACTTAGTTATTGTTGAGTCACCTGCAAAGGCAAAAACCATAGAAAAATTTTTAGGAAAAGACTTTCAGGTAGAATCCAGTTTTGGCCATATCGCCGACTTGCCATCTAAAGAATTAGGAGTAGATGTAGACAATAATTTTGAACCTAAATATATTGTCGACAAGGATAAAAAGGCCTTGGTCAAAAAGTTGAAAGACTTGGCCAAAAAAGCTGACACCATATGGCTCGCAAGTGATGAAGACCGAGAGGGAGAAGCAATTTCATGGCATTTGGCAGAGGAGCTTGGTCTGGAGAAAAGTAAGACCAGAAGAATTGTTTTTAATTCTATTACCAAATCTGCAATACAAAAAGCAATAGAAAACCCAAGAGAGATCAATTACAACCTGGTCAATGCCCAACAAGCACGAAGGGTCTTAGATCGATTGGTAGGTTATCAATTATCTCCGGTATTGTGGAAAAAAATCAAGCCGGGACTCTCTGCAGGAAGGGTGCAATCAGTCGCGGTGCGTTTGATAGTTGAACGCGAAAGAGAGATTGAAGGTTTTACTCCCGAAGCTTCTTATCGAATAAAGGCAGCTTTTAAAACAGAAAGCGGAAAAGTTTTTGAAGCAAAACTGAACAAGACCTTTTCATCAAAAGAAAAAGCCGAAGCTTTTCTTCAAGAAAATATTGGTGCAGATTTTTCGGTGGCTAAATTAGACAAGAAGCCTGCTAAAAAATCTCCTGCAGCTCCGTTTACCACATCCACATTGCAACAAGAGGCGTCTCGAAAGTTATATTTTTCCGTTGGCCGTACCATGCAAGTGGCGCAACGTTTGTACGAGGCAGGTTTGATTACCTATATGCGTACCGATAGTGTGAACCTGTCAAAAGAGGCATTGGATGCTGCCAAGGAAGCCATTACTTCGAATTATGGTAAAGAATATAGCGAAGTAAGAAATTATACAGGTAAATCTAAAGGTGCTCAAGAAGCACATGAGGCCATACGCCCAACCGATATGAAACTGCAATCGCCTTCTCTGGAGCGTGACCAGTCCAAATTATATGAATTAATTTGGAAACGGACTTTAGCATCTCAAATGAGCGATGCGCAATTAGAGCGTACAAATGTTAGAATAAGCGCAAATAAACATCAAGAAGAGTTTACCGCAAATGGTGAGGTAGTAAAATTTGATGGATTCTTAAAAGTTTATCTAGAAGGAAGTGATGATGAAGATGCTGAAGAGCAAGAAGGCATGTTACCTGCAATGAAGGTTAATGAAACCTTATTGAATGAATATATTTCGGCTACAGAGCGCTTTACAAGGCCTCCTTACCGATATACGGAAGCTTCTCTTGTGAAAAAACTTGAAGAGCTAGGTATTGGTCGTCCCTCTACATATGCCCCAACGATTTCTACGATATTAAATCGCGGTTATGTTGAAAAAGGAACGATAGAAGGTGTTGAGCGCAAATACACTCAGTTAATTTTAGAAGAAGGTGCGGTCAATGAAAAGAACCTTACCGAAACAATAGGCTCCGATAAGGGTAAAATGGTGCCGACAGATATCGGAATGATCGTAAACGACTTTTTGGTAAGTCATTTCACCAATATTTTAGACTATAATTTTACCGCAAAGGTCGAAGAAGATTTTGATGAAATCGCCACTGGCGATGAAGATTGGCAGAAAGTAATGAAGTCCTTCTACAAAGACTTTCACCCAACCGTATTGGATGTTGAAGAGAACGCAGAACGAGCAAGTGG
>CAYGUZ010000059.1:4863-8751 GCA_964353215.1 uncultured Flavobacteriaceae bacterium | reverse complement strand
AGGTATATGTTTATGAAGTAAGACAACAAGAATTATTCGAAAAGATGAAGGTGCTTTCTTCAAACGGATTAGAAATTCAAATTGATGCCTCAGCCTGGTATCAACCGGTTGATAAGGAGTTAGGGTTTCTACATCAAAATTTAGGAGAAAACTATTTGGATCGAGTAATTAAGCCTGCCATACGAAGTGCTGCACGAAGCGTTGTCGGGCGTTACACTCCAGAACAATTGTATTCAAGTAAGCGAGATGCCATACAAGATGAAATTTTTGCCGAAACAAAAAAGATTCTGGACAAGCAAAATGTTCAATTGAATGAGGTTTTAGTTAGAGACGTGACCTTACCGAATACCATAAAAGAGGCTATTGAACGTAAATTAAGACAAGAACAAGAATCTTTGGAATATGAGTTCCGCTTGGTGACCGCAAAAAAAGAGGCGGAAAAAGTTACTATTGAGGCCCAAGGTAAAGCTGATGCTAACCGTATCTTAAGTGCTTCATTAACAGATAAAATTCTTCAAGACAAAGGAATAGATGCTACTTTAGAACTTTCAAAATCACCAAATTCAAAAGTGGTCATTGTAGGTTCTGGAGATTCTGGGTTACCGCTAATTTTAGGAAATAACTAAAATTTGCTTTTTTGTCTTAAAATTAAGTTTTAATTTTACAGCGTAATGAAAACAAACATTGTACATCATCATATCGTAACACACGCTCAGGCGAGGTAACGATATTTTGTGTGTTTCAAAATAGTAAAAACCCGTTTGAGCAATCAAACGGGTTTTATTTTTTAACCTTTTTGGTTGTTTGTAAATTAAAAATTAGAAATGACTAAGATTAGAATTGCTATTCAAAAAAGTGGAAGGCTTAATGAGGACTCTCTTAAGATTTTAAAGGAAGCAGGTATTTCAATTGATAACGGTAAAGACCAACTAAAAGCAACGGCCAGCAATTTCCCTTTAGAAGTATTTTATCTAAGAAATGGCGATATACCCCAATATTTGAGGGATGGGGTAGTAGACATAGCTATTATTGGAGAAAACGTATTAATCGAAAAGGGAGAAGGTATTACGATATCCGAACGTTTAAATTTTTCGAAATGCAAAGTCTCCTTGGCAATACCTAAAACTGTGACTTATAATTCGGTTAAGGATTTTGAAGGTAAGCGAATAGCCACTTCATACCCAAATACAGTTAAGAAATACCTTAAAGAAAAAGGGGTGAATGCAGACCTGCACATTATCAATGGTTCTGTTGAAATTGCTCCGAATATTGGTTTGGCCGATGGTATTTGTGATATCGTTTCTAGTGGAAGCACACTTTTTAAGAATAATCTGAAAGAAGTAGAGGTAATGCTAAAAAGCGAGGCTGTTCTTGCGGTATCACCTAAAATAAACAAAGAACGAGAGTTACTTCTCAATAAATTACGTTTTCGACTACAGTCCGTTTTACGGGCAAGGAAATCGAAATATGTATTACTCAATGCGCCTAATACCAAACTTGATGAAATCTTGGCTTTATTGCCTGGGATGCGGAGTCCAACGGTTTTGCCGCTCGCCGAAGAAGGTTGGAGTTCGGTACATACAGTAATTGATAAAGATACTTTTTGGGAAGTAATAGACGAGTTAAAAGCAGCAGGAGCAGAGGGTATCTTGGTTTGTCCAATCGAGAAAATGGTGTTGTAATGAAAACGATCTATAATCCAAATAAAAAAGAGTGGTCAACACTTTTAAAAAGGCCAACACAATCTTTTGAGGATGTTGAGGGTATTGTAGGCAGTATTTTTCATGAGATAAATGAAAATGGTGATACCGCTGTCGAAAGATATACTCAAAAATTCGATGGCATAAAGTTGAAAGACATGTTGGTCGCTACTAAAGAGTTCAATATTGCCGAAGACCAGCTCGCTAAAGAACTCAAAGATGCCATAAATTTGGCCAAAAAAAATATTGAAGTGTTTCATAAGGCTCAGGTATCTAATAGAATTCAGTTAGATACAATGCCGGGAGTGACCTGTTGGCAAGAAAAACGACCAATTGAAAAGGTTGGTTTATACATTCCAGGCGGCACAGCACCTCTATTTTCTACAATATTGATGCTCGCTATTCCCGCTAAAATTGCCGGATGTAAAGAAATAATTCTGTGTAATCCTCCAGATAATAACGGCAATCTAAATCCGGCCATTTTATATACTGCCAAATTATGTGGCGTAGATAAAGTTTTTAAGGTCGGAGGTATTCAAGCCATTGCAGCAATGACTTTTGGTACGGAGAGTATTCCACAAGTATATAAAATATTCGGCCCGGGCAATCAATATGTAACTGTTGCCAAACAATGGGCTACTAGGTACGGAGTCGCTATAGATATGCCCGCTGGCCCCAGTGAATTATTAGTGGTTGCAGATGATTCTGCCAATGCGGCCTTTGTTGCATCTGATTTATTAAGTCAAGCAGAACATGGGGTTGATAGTCAAGTAATCTTGGTATCTACTTCAAAGGAGATGATTATAAAGGTAGAGGGTGAAGTTATCAAACAATTGAAAGCACTTCCACGAAAAGATATCGCTGAAAAAGCGATAGAAAACAGCAAATTGATTTATGTTGAAGACGATGAAACAGCTTTGCAACTCATTAATGCATATGGTCCAGAACATTATATCGTTTGTGTTGAAAATGAGGACTTCTATATTAAAAACACAATGAACGCCGGATCTGTATTTATTGGCAACTACACTCCTGAAAGTGCTGGAGATTACGCTTCGGGAACTAATCACACCTTGCCCACTAATGGCTATGCAAAGCAGTATAGTGGGGTCAATTTAGATAGTTTTTTAAAGAGTATGACCTTTCAAAAGATTACCAAACAAGGAATTCAGAATTTAGGCAAGACTATTGAATTAATGGCAGAAGCAGAAGGGCTACAAGCACATAAAAATGCAGTGACGTTAAGATTGGAAAGCTTAAAAGATTAAGATGGGTTTTAATTTAGAGAAGTTAATACGAGAAAATATAAGAGGTTTAAAGCCTTACTCTTCTGCACGTGATGAGTTCGTTGCCTTGGGTACGGATATGATTTTTTTAGATGCCAATGAGAATCCTAATTCCAACGGTGTTAACCGGTATCCCGACCCGCATCAACGAAGTCTTAAAACTGTATTGGCCAATCAAAAGGGCATAATAGAATCGCAAATAGTATTGGGTAATGGAAGTGATGAAATTTTAGATTTATTGTTCAGGGCCTTTTGCGAGCCAAGCGAAGACAATATAATTTCATTGCCACCAACCTATGGCATGTATAAAGTATTGTCGGATATAAATAGAATTGAGAATCGTGAAGTTTTGCTTAATGAAGATTTTCAACCTGATGTGAATGCTATTTTATCTAGAGTTGATGCGCATACCAAATTGTTATTTTTGTGTTCGCCAAACAATCCTACGGGTAATCTTATTCAATCAGATAAAATAGAAACTATTCTTAATGAATTTCAAGGCTTGGTTATTATTGACGAGGCATATATAGATTTTGCCCATACCGAATCTTGGATTTGCAGATTAAATGAGTTTCCAAACCTAGTAGTTACCCAAACACTTTCAAAGGCCTATGGCATGGCGGGTATACGATTGGGCATGTGCTTTGCTTCAGAAGAAATCATAGCGATACTTAAAAGAATAAAACCCCCTTATAATGTCAACGAATTAACCCAGAAGAGGGCCTTGGAAGGCCTCACTGATCTAGAGAAAGTATCAGGTCAAATAAACTCAATTTTGAATGAGAGGAACAGATTTAAAGAGACTTTAAAAGAACTTAACCTTGTTCAAAAGCTATTTAATAGTGATGCTAATTTTGTTTTAGCAAGAGTTGACGACGCCAAAATGCGCTATAGTCAATTGT
>CAYGUZ010000059.1:0-4853 GCA_964353215.1 uncultured Flavobacteriaceae bacterium | reverse complement strand
TTTAGATAAAGGTATTGTAGTTAGAAACAGAAGTTCACAACCAATGTGTGAAAACACCCTGCGTTTTACAATAGGTACGAAAGAAGAGAATAAAAAGCTAATGAAAGCACTTAAAGAACTGGATTTATGAGTAAAAAAGTATTATTTATAGACCGCGATGGAACCTTGGCTCTAGAACCCCCAGTTGATTATCAATTGGATAGTTTTGAAAAACTCGAGTTTTACCCTAAAGTCTTTAGTTACTTAGGTAGAATCGCCAGAGAAATGGATTATGAATTGGTAATGGTGACCAATCAAGATGGCTTGGGTACGGCTTCATTTCCTGAAAATACTTTTTGGCCAGTTCACAATTTCATCATAAAGTCCTTTGAAAACGAAGGAGTAGTTTTTAATGAAGTACTTATCGATAAGACTTTTCCTCATGAGAATGCAGATACTAGAAAGCCAAAAATAGGATTACTATCACATTATCTGACAGCCGATTATGATATGGCAAATTCTTTTGTCATTGGGGATCGGTTAACAGATATGGAGCTTGCCAAAAATTTAGGCGCAAAAGGTATCTTTATTAACGACAAAGCACATTTAGGAACTGACGAATTAAGTATTTCTGAGACTGACCTTTCTGACTATATTGCTCTGGAAACGAATGATTGGGGCAAGATTTATGGTTTTTTAAAACTCTCAATTCGCATCAGAAAAATCCATAGAAAAACGAAAGAAACTGATATCATAATTGAACTCAATTTAGATGGAACAGGAGAAGGAACTATTAAAACCGGATTGGCATTTTTTGATCATATGCTAGATCAGCTGGCAAGACACGGTCAAATGGATCTAAAAATTAATGTAGATGGTGATTTAGAGGTTGACGAACATCATACCATAGAAGATACGGCAATAGCTCTGGGCGAAGTTTTTCATGACGCTCTAGGTGATAAACTGGGTATTGAAAGATATGGCTTTTGCTTGCCTATGGATGACTGCCTGGCTCAAGTAGCTATAGATTTCGGAGGTCGAAATTGGCTTGTTTGGGATGCGGAGTTTAAACGTGAAATGGTGGGCGATATGCCAACCGAGATGTTCTATCACTTTTTTAAATCATTTTCAGATGGGGCAAAGGCAAATCTGAATATAAAAGCTGAAGGCACCAATGAACATCATAAGATAGAAGCAATATTCAAAGCATTTGCAAAAGCGATAAAAGTGGCCATAAAAAGAGATGCTGATAAAATGGTTTTACCATCGACAAAAGGAGTTTTATGAATTTAGTGATCATAGATTATGGTGCTGGCAACATTCAAAGTATCAAATTTGCCTTTCAACGACTTGGTGTTGACCCTGTTCTGACTAATAATTCCGCACTTATTAAAGGAGCGGACAAAGTTATTTTTCCTGGTGTTGGAGAAGCCAGTAGTGCAATGAAGAAGCTTAATGAAAGTGGTTTAAATGAATTGGTTCCAAACTTAAAACAACCCGTTTTAGGTATTTGCCTGGGTATGCAATTGATGTGTAATTCTTCTGAAGAGGGCAGCACTAAAGGTTTGGGCGTTTTTGATACTGATGTCATTAAATTTAGCACCGACCTAAAAGTGCCTCAAATTGGATGGAATAAAATTGAAGGTCTAAAGTCAGAATTATTTGAAAATCTAAGCAGTGATTTTATTTATCAGGTTCATAGTTATTATGCCCCAATGTATAAAGAAACAATAGCAACTTGTAACTATGGGGTAACGTATAGTGCTGCATTACAAAAAGATAATTTTTACGGCACCCAATTTCACCCTGAAAAGTCTGGTGCATATGGTGCGCAAATTTTAAAGAACTTCCTTAAACTTTAAAATATGAGAATTATACCTGCCATAGATATTATAGAAGGTAAATGTGTTCGCCTGTCTAAAGGAGATTATAACACAAAAAGAATCTATAATGAAAACCCTTTAGAAGTGGCAAAGGAGTTTCAAGACCATGGCATACATTATTTACACTTGGTTGATTTAGATGGGGCGAAGGCCAAACACATCGTAAACTATAAGGTTCTAGAACAAATTGCGAGTAAAACCAATCTAAAAATTGATTTCGGAGGTGGGTTAAAATCTAATAATGATTTGCATATCGCCTTTGGCAGCGGTGCAGCGCAAATTACTGGTGGTAGTATTGCGGTGAAGGATAAAGAATTATTTACCGAATGGATAAACCAATATGGTTCTGATAGAATTATTTTAGGGGCAGATGCCTTAGACGAAAAAGTGGCCATTTCCGGTTGGCAAGAAGAGTCTAAAGAAGAGTTGCTGCCTTTTATTGACTATTATCGCCGAAAAGGGATACAGTATGTAATTTGCACAGATATTTCGAAAGATGGTATGTTAGAAGGCCCCTCTTTTGATTTATATAAGAAGATTCTAAAAGAAACACCTCAGGTAAAACTAGTTGCTTCTGGTGGTATATCTACTTTTGCGGAGCTACCGAGACTAGAAGAAATCGGTTGTGAGGGTGCCATTATAGGTAAAGCCATTTACGAAAACAGAATTAGCCTAAAGCAATTGGAAAACTATATCATAGAAAATAACTGATGGAAGAAAGAATAAGAGAAGAGTTTATTCAAAATGCCATATATCGGCTAGATGAAAGTACTCGAATGAATACAATTTCATTAGAACAACTTTTAGAAGAGGATATTTGGAAACGTCCAAACGAAAACCTGAATAGTGTCGGTAACCTAATTTTACATTTGTGTGGTAATATGAGCCAATATATTATCTCATCTTTAGGAGAGACAGAAGATACCCGAAAACGAGATATTGAATTTGATACCATTTCTGGTTTTAATAAGAAGGAACTACTGCTAATGCTAACTGAAACTGTTGAAAAATCTAAGAGAAGTATCAATGATGCTTCACTTGCGCAATTGGTTAGAAAAAGAAAGGTACAGGGCTTTTATTTCTCAGGAATTGGGGTGGTACTTCACGCAGTTGAGCACTATTCATATCATACCGGCCAAATCGCGTTTTGGACCAAGCAATTGAAAAACAAGGATTTGGGCTTTTATAAAGGAATTGATTTAGAAATAAAAAACGATAACTAGTGCTTGCAAAACGAATCATTCCATGTTTGGATATTAAGGACGGCAGAACGGTCAAGGGCGTTAATTTCGTTGACCTAAAAGATGCTGGCGACCCAATAGAATTAGCACAACGCTATGCAGAAGAAGGTGCAGATGAGCTAGTGTTTCTAGACATATCGGCAACCGAGCAAAAAAGAAAAACTTTGGCAGAATTGGTATATAAGGTGGCCGAGAAACTAAATATTCCTTTTACTGTTGGTGGCGGAATTTCTTCGGTAGAAGATGTAGACGTATTGTTAAAAAATGGTGCCGATAAAGTCTCTATAAACTCTTCTGCCGTTAAAAATCCCAACTTAATAAATAAATTGGTGGCCAAATTTGGTTCTCAATGTATTGTAGTTGCTATTGATGCTAAACAAATAGACGGCGAATGGAAGGTGCATTTAGTAGGTGGCAAGGTAAAAACAGAGCTAGATTTATTTGAATGGGCCAAAGAAGTGGAGCAACGTGGTGCTGGAGAAATCTTGTTCACCTCTATGGATAATGACGGCACAAAAGATGGTTTTGCCAATGAAGCTCTCGCTAAGTTGTCAACCGAATTAAATATTCCAATAATTGCCTCTGGTGGCGCAGGGAGGATATCACATTTTTCGGAAACCTTTATTAAGGGCAAAGCCGATGCTGCTTTGGCTGCAAGTGTTTTTCACTTTAAGGAAATTGAAATTTTAGATTTAAAGAAGAAATTAATAGAAGAAGGTATTTCTATAAGAATATAAAATTATTGTCATGCCGAGGCTATCGAAGCATAGTCAGTATATAAATAACCCCTTAGATAAGCTTAGGGCGACAAAGGATATAATTATGAAAATAGACTTCACAAAAAATAGTGATGGGCTGGTACCAGCAATAATACAAGATGACCGAACAAGAAAAGTTTTGATGCTCGGTTATATGAATCAAGAAGCTTTTGATAAAACACAGGAGACTCAAAAAGTGACCTTTTATAGTCGCTCTAAAAAACGCCTATGGACGAAAGGGGAGGAGAGTGGAAACTTTTTGAACCTAGTCAGTATCAAAAATGATTGTGATGATGACACCTTGTTAATTATGGCGAATCCATCTGGACCTACCTGCCATACTGGAACAGATACGTGTTGGGGCGAGGAAAATATGTCCTCTTTTGGTTTTTTATCCGTTTTAGAAGAAACCATTGCGAACCGCAAGGCTAATAAAGAAGATGAAAAAAGCTATGTCGCTTCCCTTTTCAGAAAAGGAATCAATAAAATTGCCCAAAAAGTAGGCGAAGAAGCAGTAGAGACTGTAATTGAAGCCAAGGATGAAAATGATGAACTGTTTTTAAATGAAAGCGCAGATCTATTATTTCACTATTTGATTCTACTTCAAGCAAAGGGATTTACTTTAAACGATATAGAAAAGGTACTGAAAGACAGAAAAAAATAAATTCACCACCAAACCACAAATAGCTTTTCTATTATATCATCTGCCTTTTTTAGCCAAAGCATTGGTGCATTTTCTCTAAGCAGCTTCAGATTGATTTCCAATAGCGTTTCATAATGCGAACTATATGGTCTGTCAAAACTAGGCTTAACGACCCATTCTTGTTTGTAGGGTATGTAATATTCGTATTGCTTAAAAGCTGCGGTATTAAAATCATCAAAACGAACCCAATGGCCAACAATACAATCTTTGTTTAAAGGACGTATTGAGGTTGTATTGTTTTCATAAGGGGCAAATAGCTGGGCCTTAAAACAAACTTCCTGTTTTACTT
>CAYGUZ010000058.1:6504-8791 GCA_964353215.1 uncultured Flavobacteriaceae bacterium | reverse complement strand
TATGGAAAAAATACAACATTACGTTCAAGGCAATTGGACTACAGGAAAAGAAGAAGGAACACCAATACTAGATGCGGTAACTGGCGAAGCTTTTACAAGTATCGCTATTGAAGGGCTAGATATTCCTGATATTCTTCAATACGGGAGAACAAAAGGAGGCGAAGTACTTCGTAAAATGACCTTTCAAGAACGTGGGAATGTGCTTAAAAAATTAGCATTATACCTTACGAAACGAAAAGATGCGTTTTACGAATTGAGTTACCGAACTGGTGCGACAAAAGTTGATAGTTGGATAGATATTGAAGGTGGCTTTGGAAACTTATTCGCTAATGCCTCATTACGTAAATTATTTCCAAATCAACCCTATCATGTAGAGGGTGACGCCATCGATTTATCAAGAGGTGGACGTTTTATGGCACATCATATCATGGTGCCGAAAAAAGGTATTGCCGTTCACATTAACGCCTTTAATTTTCCAGTTTGGGGCATGTTGGAAAAGTGTGCGGTGAACTGGATGGCTGGAGTGCCTGCTGTGGTATTGCCAGCACCTTCTTCATCATATCTAGCTGAAGCAGTTGCTAGAGAAATCATCGCATCAGGTATTTTACCTGAAGGCGCACTTCAAATCATTAATGGAACTGTAAAAACTATTTTAGATACTGTAGAATCTCAAGATGTCGTTACTTTTACTGGTTCTGCAGAAACAGGTCGCTTACTAAAAGCACATCCAAGATTAATACAAGAATCGGTGCCATTTACAATGGAAGCCGATTCATTAAATGCGTCCATTTTAGGTGAAGATGCCGTACCTGGAACACCAGAATTTGACTTATTCATCAAAGAAGTCCGTAAAGAAATGACCGTTAAAGCTGGGCAAAAATGTACAGCGATACGTAGGATCATTGTTCCCCAAAATTTAGTCGAAGATGTTCAAATTGCTTTGGGAAAAGCACTCGATAAAGTTACTATTGGCGACCCAAGATTAAAGGAAGTTCGAATGGGTTCTTTGGTAAGTCAACAACAAGTTCAAGCAGTAAAAGATTCTGTCAACGATTTGGCGCAAGAAGCTCAAATCGTGTATGGTGATTTAGATAAGATTGAAACAATTGGCGCAGATGCCAAAAAAGGGGCATTTATTAGTCCGATTTTGTTAAGAGCGGACCATCCATTCCAAAATACTGTAATTCACGAGCGTGAAGCATTTGGTCCAGTGAGTACAATCATGCCCTATAAAAATTTAGATGAAGCCATCACTTTAGCGCAAATGGGTAAAGGCTCATTAGTATCCTCAATTGCAACAAATGATGATAAAATAGCCAAAGATTATGTGGTAAATGCAGCTAGTCACCATGGACGAATATTGGTGCTTAATAGAGAGAGTGCCAAACAAAGTACAGGTCATGGTTCGCCATTACCATATTTAGTACATGGTGGCCCAGGACGCGCGGGAGGCGGCGAAGAGATGGGCGGTATGCGTGGTATAAAACATTATTTGCAACGTACTGCAATCCAAGGTTCACCAACAACGATTACGGCGATTACCGGAATTTATCAGCAGAATGCAAAATATAGAGAAGCCGAACAACATCCATTTCAATACCATTGGGAAGACATTGAACCTGGCATGTCTTTAAAAACCCATAATCGTACAATTACGGATACTGATATTCAGAATTTCGCCAACTTAACTTGGGACCATTTTTATGCGCACACCGATATTACGTCTTTAGATGGAAGTATTTTTGAGAAAAGGACAGCTCACGGTTATTTCATCATTTCAGCGGCAGCAGGTTTATTTGTCTATCCGAACAAAGGTCCAGTAGCGGCAAATTATGGTTTGGATAGTATTCGGTTTTTACGTCCGCTGTACCATAATGATACGATTTGCGTAAGATTGACTTGTAAAGAAAAAGTGGATAGAGATGTCGTTTCAGCAGAACATCCAAGCGGTATTGTAAAATGGCACGTTGAGGTGTTTGATGCTAATTTTGAAAACCACCCAGAAAGTCAAAAAACGGATAAGGACAGCCCGTTAGTTGCAGTAGCAACCATATTAACTATGGTTGAGAAAAAGCAAGAAACTTTCATTGAAATGACAGATGAAAAGATTGATGAATGTCTATCAAAGCTTTCTGAAAACATGAAGCCAAAATGGGGAATCATGACACCACAGCACATGATTGAGCATTTAGAACATACCTATAAAATTGCTGCTGGTGAAATTCAAGATTTTGAAATTTCAACGCCAGAAAAGATTTTGGAGAAAGTAAAAAACAGTCTTTGGAAT
>CAYGUZ010000058.1:6057-6494 GCA_964353215.1 uncultured Flavobacteriaceae bacterium | reverse complement strand
TATCTTTCCAAAGAATAGTCAATTTCCACTGCTTGAAAAGGACACGCTCGATGACTTAAGGCACGCAGATTTGGCAACTGCAATCGATAAATTTAAAGCACAACGCGAGAAATATTTAGAATATTTTAAAGCAAATCCCAATGTCATATTACGCAATATAGTATTTGGAGAATTAAATAAATACGAGTGGTATTTATTGGAACGAAAACACTTAAATCATCATTTTGAACAATTTGGAATTTTATAAGAATTGAGATATGAGACTAGAGTATTGAAAAACCTCACTACTAATATCTCATTACTAAAATCTAAATCATGACACAACCATACGTAAAACAAACTATAGAAAGCGAAGTAGGATACATAGAATTCTTCCATCCTGCACACAACTCTTTACCTGGAGATATTCTAGCTAAACTAGCAAACACAATTACCGA
>CAYGUZ010000058.1:0-6047 GCA_964353215.1 uncultured Flavobacteriaceae bacterium | reverse complement strand
GGCCAAAACGATGCCATTAAAGTAATCGTACTTAAAAGCGGGGGTGAGCGCACCTTTTGTGCTGGAGCAAGTTTCAATGAACTCATAAATATCAATGACGCTGCAACAGGAAAAATATTCTTTTCGGGTTTCGCCAATGTTATTAACGCCATGCGTAAATGCCCTAAATTTATTATTGGTCGTATTCAAGGAAAGACCGTTGGTGGAGGCGTAGGCCTTGCCGCTTCGACGGACTATTGTATGGCATCAAAATATGCGGCTATAAAGTTAAGTGAATTAAATATCGGTATCGGGCCATTTGTTGTTGGGCCTGCCATTGAGCGTAAAATGGGACTGAGTGCCATGTCGCAAATTGCCATTGATGCCAATTCCTTTTATCCAGCTGAATGGGCAGCGGAAAAAGGATTGTTTACACACGTGTATGAAAGTACAGAAGAATTAGATGAAGCTGTCAAGACAACGGCACAACATCTATGTACTTATAACACCGAGGCCATGCTAGAAATGAAAAAAGTATTCTGGAAGGGTACTGATGATTGGGATGAACTATTGGCAGAACGCGCTCAAACCAGTGGACGTTTAGTGTTATCTGATTTTACAAAAGAGAAATTAAAAACATACAAGTAAAGAGAAGCCCATCCTAAGCTTCCCAATGGGAAGGAAGTGATTACAAAAACGAAATGAGAAAATCTATCATTAAGAACACAAGGGTGTTTTTCCCTTTGGGGAAATTAAAAGGAGCTGCATTATGATTTATTCATTTAAAGGCTTCACGCCAGTCGTTCATGAATCTAGTTTTGTGCATCCTTTGGCTGCAGTAACAGGAAACGTTATCATTGGTGAAAACTGTTACATTGGTCCAGGTGCTGATATTCGTGGTGATTGGGGCCAAAATATTTTAGAAGATGGTGTCAATGTGCAAGAAAACTGCACAGTGCATATGTTTCCTGGAAAGTCAATCGTATTAAAAAAAAGTGCGCATGTTGGTCATGGCGCTATAATTCATGGAGCGAATTTAGGTCGTAATTGTTTAATTGGGATGAACTCGGTAATTATGGATGATGCTGAAATAGGCGATGAATCTATTGTTGGTGCTATGGCATTTGTAAAAGGAGAAACAATTATTCCTAAACGTAGTTTAGTCGTCGGTAATCCTGCAAAAGTGATTAAACAAGTTTCTGATGAAATGATAGCTTGGAAAACAAAAGGCACAGAACTTTATCAGAAATTACCGGCTGATTGCCATGCGACCTTGAGAGGGGTTGAACCCCTGCGAGAGATTCCTGAAAACATGGAAGTTCAAGATTCATCATACGACACCTTAAGGACTTTCATGAAGAAATAGGCTAACTAAAGAAAGTAAAAAGTAAGAATAATATATAAACTAACAAACGCTAGTTAATTTATGTCGAAGTTAGAATTGAAAATGCCCAAAATGGGTGAGAGCATCACCGAGGGTACTATTATCGACTGGATGGTAAAAGAAGGAGATTCTTTTGATGAAGGGGATATTCTTTTAGAAGTTGCTACGGATAAGGTTGATAATGAAGTGCCTGCCGACACTTCGGGTATACTTGTAAAAACCTTCTTTGGCCCTAAAGATGTCGTGCCAGTTGGAGCTGTTATAGCAATACTTGAAATAACCGGTGTGACTGAACAAAAAAATAAAGTCACCGGTAAGCCAGATACGCAAAAGACAAAGCCAGAGATAGAAAATGCAGTCTCAAAAAGTGAGAGGTCAAAACCCGCTAAGGTAATCAGTTCAAATGCAGTGCGAAACAATACGTTCTTTTCGCCATTGGTTACTAAAATAGCCAAAGAATATCATATCAGTTATGAAGAGCTGGCACGAATACCGGCGACCGGTGCAGATGGTCGTCTTAAAAAGAGCGACATATTTAAGTATATCGCCGAGGGTAGGCCATATCAATTTGTACAGCCCGTAGCTGAACCCGACCCTACGGCTTATCGTATTCCCCAATTGAAACTGGATAAGGGAACGGGCAAATTGGTAGAAATGGATCGTATGCGCCAAATGATTGCAGATCACATGGTGTATTCCAAGCATACCTCCCCGCATGTTACGGCGTATGTAGAAGCTGACCTAACGGATATGGTCAATTGGCGGAATGAAAACAAAGTTGGCTTTCAAGAGAAATATGGCGAACGTTTAACCTTTACGCCGCTCTTTGTTGAGGCGGTAGCAAAGGCAATTAACGACTTTCCAATGATAAATAGCTCTTTAGACGGTAAAAACATTATTGTAAAAGAAGACATCAATATAGGTATGGCGACAGCATTGCCAACAGGCAACCTCATTGTACCTGTGGTAAAGAATGCTGATACGAAACAACTACAAGAACTGGCGACCGAGGTAAACATGTTGGCTACAAAAGCACGTGAAAACAAATTAAGCGGAGATGACATTAAGGGTAGCAGCTTTACCATTTCAAACGTGGGAACCTTTGGTAGTTTAATGGGTACCCCCATTATTAATCAGCCAGAGGTTGCAATCCTTGCCTTAGGAATAATCAAAAAGAGACCCGAAGTAATCACGACTGAAAAAGGAGACGAAATTGCTATTCGAAGTATGATGTATCTATCACTTTCCTTCGATCATCGCGTGGTAGATGGGTTTTTAGGAGGCTCTTTTTTAAGAAGAGTGGCCGATTACCTCGAAAAATTTGATACGAAAAGAACGATATAAGTCATGGAGATAACTATTTCAAGAACAACGGCTACTAAAGTCAAAGATTTAGATTTTAATAATATCCCTTTGGGAGCAACATTTACGGACCATATGTTTATTTGTGACTATATTCATGGGCAATGGTCAAACCCTAGAATTGAACCCTTGGAGCTTATTCCTACCCATCCTGCCGCAATGGCTTTGCATTATGGCCAGGCTATCTTTGAAGGTATGAAGGCCACAAAAAACAGTGAGGGTACACCGCTATTGTTTAGGCCAGAATTAAATGCGGCCAGGCTAAACATCAGTGCAGCTCGAATGGGTATGCCAGAATTTCCAGAAAATCTGTTCTTGAAAGGTTTAAAGCAATTGGTAAACCTTGAGCGAAATTGGATACCCCCTCAAAGGGGAAGCGCACTATACCTGCGTCCGTTCATGTATGCCGATGAGGCATTTATTGGCATGCGCGCGGCAAATAGTTTTAAGTTCATAATTATGGCTTCTCCAGCCGGACCTTTATACTCAAAACCTATTCGATTGTTTGCCGAAACAAAGTACATAAGGGCAGTAGAAGGAGGAACTGGCGAAGCTAAGGCTGCCGGCAACTATGCTGCTGCCATTCGCCCCACAGAGCTGGCAAAATCTAAAGGATTTGATCAGGTCTTATGGCTAGATGGCAAAGACTTTAACTATGTTCAAGAAGTGGGTACCATGAATATCTTCTTTAAGATCGATGGTCAATTTTACACTCCAAGTTTAGATGGTGCAATACTTCATGGCATTACACGAAAAAGTGTTATAGAACTATTGAGAGCAGAAGGCTATAAAGTGAACGAACGCCCTATCTCTATTCACGAGATAATAAAAGCCTCTGAGAATGGTACTCTAGAAGAGGCTTTTGGCACAGGTACAGCCGTTGGTATCGCAATGATAGAAGAAATTCGCTATCAAGAACGTAGTATTAGATTTCATTCAGATGCCAAAGTTGGCCATATGGTCTTGGATAAATTGAATGGCATACGAACAGGAGAATTCATAGATTCATTTAGATGGATGATGGCTGTTGAAAACGAGTTGGTTTAATAAAAACGGCTTCCACTTTTACGGAAAATAAATATGACGAAAGAAAATTTAAAAAAAGGTTTTAAAAAGCTTTGTACCGCTAAGGCAATGACCGAATTATACGAAGCTAATTTTAAACAGGTGTCTAAATATGTACATGCCACTTCTAGGGGTCACGAGGCGATTCAAATCGCCGTAGGTATGCAATTATTGCCTCAAGATTATGCATTTCCATACTATCGAGATGATGCCATGTTACTTGCGATGGGCATGCGGCCTTATGAATTGATGCTTCAGCTGCTGGCCAAAAAAGATGATCCATTTTCTGGAGGTCGCACCTATTATTCCCATCCTAGTTTAAAAGAAGACGACAAACCTAAAATTCCGCATCAATCATCGGCTACAGGAATGCAGGCGATACCTGCTACTGGGGTGGCCATGGGGATGCAATATTTGGAAAAACAAGGTTTAGAGAACCCGATTACTAAAAACAGTTCTTCTGACCAAAGTCCGATTACGGTTTGTTCTTTGGGCGACGCCTCGGTAACCGAGGGTGAAATTGCTGAAGCTTTTCAAATGGCCGCTTTAAAACAAATGCCGATTTTGTATTTGGTGCAGGACAACGGATGGGATATTTCGGCGAACGAAGCGGAAACTAGAGCGCAAAATGCTTGCGAATATGCCCAGGGTTTTAAAGGTCTGGAGGCTATCTCCATAGATGGGGCCAATTTTTCGGAAAGCTATGAAGCTGTCAAAAAAGTAATTGAAACCATACGTGAGGAAAGAAGGCCTTTTTTAATACATGCAAAGGTACCTTTATTAAATCACCATACTTCCGGGGTTCGGATGGAATGGTATCGAGATGATTTAGAGGAGGCCCGTACCAGAGACCCTTACCCTGTTTTAAAGCAACAATTGCTAGATGGTGGCCTTGCCGAGGCAGAAATTGAAGAAATTGAAGCAGAAGCCATAAAAACTGTAAAGCTGGATTTCGATAGGGCTTTAAAGGCTGAAGATCCCCGACCGGAGGATTTATTTACAAACGATTTTGTGCCCACACCAATTGTAGAAGAAGAAGGGGAGCGTTCTCCTGAACGCGAAGATGGCGAAAAAGTGGTCATGGTAGATTGTGCTCTTTTTGCGGTGGAAGAGTTGATGAAAAAACATAAAGAATGTCTGTTGTACGGGCAAGATGTAGGAGGTAGGCTTGGAGGGGTTTTTCGTGAAGCGGCAACATTGGCACAAAAATTTGGAGATGACAGGGTATTTAATACCCCGATTCAAGAGGCCTTTATTGTAGGCTCTACGGTTGGTATGAGCGCAGTAGGCTTAAAACCTATTGTTGAAGTGCAATTTGCAGATTATATTTGGCCGGGTCTAAATCAGTTATTTACCGAAGTCAGCAGAAGTTGTTATTTGTCCAATGGCAAATGGCCGGTCAGCATGATTTTAAGAGTGCCTATAGGTGCTTATGGAAGTGGTGGCCCATATCACTCGTCTTCTGTAGAAAGTGTGATTACCAATATCAGGGGAATTAAGATTGCCTATCCAAGCAATGGTGCCGACCTTAAAGGGTTGATGAAAGCTGCTTATTATGACCCAAATCCAGTCGTGATTTTAGAACACAAGGGATTGTATTGGAGCAAGGTGCCCGGAACTAAAGGAGCAACTTCCATCGAACCTTCAGAAGACTATGTGTTGCCTTTTGGAAAAGCCAATGTTCTACAAGAAATTTGGAAACAAGAAGATGAGGAAACCGTAACTATTGTAAGCTATGGCATGGGGGTGCATTGGGCAATGAACGCCTCTAAAGGTCTGCGTGACAAGGTTGAGGTAATCGATTTGCGTACCTTGGCTCCATTAGATGAAGCTACAATTATCGAATCGGTTAAAAAAACGGGCAAATGTTTGGTAGTGACCGAAGAACCTTCTGACAATAGTTTTGCCAGAGCCCTAGCAGGAAAAATACAAGAAGAGTGCTTTATGTATCTAGATGCACCAGTAATGACAATAGGTAGTGAGAATATGCCTGCAATACCCCTCAATAATACCTTAGAGATAACAATGATACCTTCAACGGAAAAGGTCAAGAATAAGCTCATGGAGCTATTGGCATATTAATTCAAAACCTATGTAAGAATAGTGTGATTGGTAAACGCTATAAGAAGACGATAACCAAAAAGACCTTATCGCGAAAACGAAAAGGTCTTTTTAGAAGTAAAATGAAGTAGCTGTTTCATTTTTGCCATAGAAACACTTAAACTATCCAATACAACTACTTCGCTTCAACTAAACT
>CAYGUZ010000057.1:8105-8943 GCA_964353215.1 uncultured Flavobacteriaceae bacterium | reverse complement strand
TAGATCAAGCAGCATCAAGCCCAACACCACATATAGCCACAAGGGCATTTCTGGTAACCAGTTGATAATGCCAAAGGTAATTTCAATAGTCCAATCCGAAGTTTTCAATAATAAAAATGCCAAAGGAAAGTTGACGATAATGGTTGTTAATGTAAAAAAGAGATTTGGCAGGGCATGTCTCCATTTTTTGTATTTGACGCTGAACAAGGGAACAATTCCCTCTAAAATCCAAAAGAAAGTAATTCCCCCAACTAAAATAAGGCTTCTGTGCAAGGCCGGTATATTTTCAAAATAGGTTATTAGCTGTTCCATTTTTCCGGATTTTTTAAGACTATATTTTGATACGCTCTTTCATTTTCTCAACAATGATGAAGGCTGCTGGGCAAATAGCAACATTCTTTAGCGTTAAATTACTTATTTGCTGAAACTTTTTCCTATCCGTATGCGGAAATTCTCTGCACGCCTTAGGTCTTACGTCATAAATTGCACAGTAATTGTCTTCACCTAGAAAAGTACAAGGCACTTGCTGTAATACATAGTCATTCTCTTCATCAAGTCTAAGATATCTATCTATAAAATCTACTGCTTTCATTCTAAAGAACTTTGCAATACGTTCAATGTCGGTGTTCGTAAAAAGAGGTCCGGTAGTTTTGCAGCAATTCGCACAGGTAAGACAATCCGTCTGGGTGAACTCCTTATCATGCAGCTCTTGCATAAGATAATCCAAATTCTTTGGGGCTTTCTTCTTAAGTTTCACAAAGAACTTTTTGTTTTCACTATGCTTCTCCATAGCTCTTTTTGGCAACTGCTCTAAAACGTCTTTCATTCTTCTTTTAAA
>CAYGUZ010000057.1:0-8095 GCA_964353215.1 uncultured Flavobacteriaceae bacterium | reverse complement strand
ATCTTTACTCCAATATTCAGATACTCCGGCAATTTCAACAGAAAGTAATTCTTGCTTCTCTTTTATTTTGTCACCGATTTTAGAATTAAAAAAATCGTTGACCCTCTTTTGCTGGGCATTTGTCAATTTTGTTCTATCCATCACCAATTGTACCCCTGCATCGCTGGTATAAAATTGTTCCATTTTAGCGATATCTTCTGCGGAAAAGTGTTTGATATAAACAGGTACCAACATCTCACGAATTTCTTTTAAGGCCTTTATTTCATTGCGTTCAAGATATATCCATCCATTGTTATTTCTATCCGATTTCGGAAACTGTCTTTCCATCAAGTTTAGAAGCTCCAAATAAGCTTGTTTATATTGCTTCATGGTACCATTACTTTCAAGATACGTTGAGACTTTAGATACCAAATCAGTTTCTTGACCTACAGTTGGTACTGAAAACAACAATACACATAGAAAAAATAAAGTTTTGTAAGGTTTCATATCGAATAAAAAAGGAACTTTGGCCCAAAATACGAATAATTACGATTTGGATATTTTTGGAGAAGCTCTTTTAGATTATCAAAAAGGAGAATATACGGAAGATATTATAACATTCTCTTCTTTAGAGGAAGAAGACTGTATTCCATTACCTTATCTTTTTCGTTCTTTTACCGAAATGCCTTCTTTAGAAAAAGAAGCCTTAAAAAAGTGCAAAGGCACCATCTTAGATATTGGCTGCGGAGCAGGAAGCCATAGTTTGCACCTTCAAAACAAAGCACTTAGCGTGGTAGCACTAGATATATCTGAAGGAGCAATAGAAACCTGTAAACTAAGAGGCGTGAAAAACACCATTAATTCTAACATTCTTGATTATTCTGGAACAAAATTTGATACGCTATTACTATTAATGAACGGTTTAGGTGTCGTTGAAAAGCTTTCAAATTTAGATATGTATTTAAACCATTTTAAATCTTTATTAAAGACTTCTGGTCAAATTTTATTAGATTCCAGTGATATTATTTACATGTATGAAGAAGATAATGATGGAGGATATTGGATTCCGGAACATTATGACTATTATGGCGAAGTAGAATTCACCATGCAATACAAAAACGCTAAAAGCGAGCCTTTTGGATGGTTGTATTTAGATTACAATACCTTAAAAAATGCGGCAGAAACTAATAATTTTAATTGCGAACTTGTAAGTGAAGGCAAGCATTACGACTATTTAGCCAGACTTACAGTGAAATCATAATAGAAAATGAATTTATACGTTTTCTATTTTAACATACAAAATGCTATGAAAAAATCGGTCATACTCTTACTTTCTTTATTTCTAATTGTCTTTTTAGCATGCTCAAAAAGCGCTTCTGATGATAATCCAACGCCAGATGATGATCAAAGTCAAATGCCTCAAAATCCGCAGCAATTGTTCCCAGCCAATTTTCAGGCAACAGGTTCTTCTGCCAATGATATTCTGTCAAACACAAATTTTGACAACCTGAAAATAGAGATCGCCTTCGTTGAGGGATTTAGACCTACCCAAGTGGCTATGGACCAATTTCAAGATTTTCTCCAGCAATTTACTTTTAAAGATAACATAGAATTGGTTTTTACAGAGCTACCTTCACCGAATGAAGAAAATTTAACACTGCAGGAAATTTCAGATTTAGAAATAGAGAATAGAACAGTTTATAACGATGGAAATACCTTAGGTGTTTATATTTATTTTGCAGATGCTCCTTCCGAAGGTGATGATTTGGATGAAGGTCTGGTAACATTAGGTGCGGTGTACAGAAATACTTCAATGATAATTTATGAAAGAACCATTAGAACACTTGCTGGTCGAAGTGCACTAATTACAAACGCAGATGTAGAAAGTGCAACATTAAATCACGAATTTGGTCATTTAATGGGCTTGGTAAATCTTGGAACACCCGCTATAAATGACCATGAAGATGTAGATGCACAAAACCACTGTAATGTAGACCCATGTCTTATGCGCGCTGAACTCGAATTTGGAGGTGCGGGTAAATCACCTATTCAAACGCTCTCTAAGGGAGACTTACACTCATCATGCACTTTAGACGGTATGGGATTGGTAAAACAAATGGAAGCCAATGTGTCTCGCGGAGCAGCTGCGGCCCCTGATTTAGATGCAGAATGCCAGTTAGATCTAGAAACTAATGGTGGCAGACCAAATACCAACGGTTAAGGAATATTGAGGTACTTATGGGTCTGTAAAGAAACCTTCCATTTCGGGTTTTTCATTACATAATCAACAATCAAGGGAGTAACTTTATCACGAACACTCCATTCTGGCTGTAGATATAGAATGCAGTTCTCACCAACTTTTTCGGCCTGTTCTTCTGCAAAAATCAAGTCATGTTTATTGTAAACAATGACTTTTAATTCATCGGCTTTATTATAAATTTCGCCAACCGGAAGTTTATTTTTCTTTGGAGACAAACAAATCCAGTCCCAAACACCTGTTAACCTATATGCCCCCGAAGTTTCAATATGGGTTTTCAAACCCTTTTCTTTAAGAGCTATAGTTAGCGGTTTCATATCCCATGTTAATGGCTCACCTCCTGTCACTACAATGGTATCTGAATTATTAGCTGCATTGGCAACTATTTTTGAAATCTCGGTAGGTGGATGGGTTTCTGCATTCCAACTTTCCTTAACATCACACCAATGACAGCCTACATCACAACCACCAATGCGAACGAAATACGCGGCAGTCCCTTTATGAAACCCTTCCCCTTGTATGGTGTAAAACTCCTCCATTAAAGGGAGCATTTCTCCCTTATCTACCAAATGCATTACCTCTTGTAAAACCATGTTGCAAAGATAGTATTACTTCACGGCAATCACATCAATTTCAATTTTTGCCCCTACCGCTAAACCAGCAGCCGCATAGGTAGTTCTTGCCGGTTTTTTCGTGAAATATTTGACATAAACCTCGTTAAAGGCTTTGAAGTCATTGATATCACTAAGTATTACCGTGCACTTTACCACGTTATCGAGCGATAGCCCATGATGTTGTAAAACTCCTTGTATGTTCTTGATAGTCTGTTCCGTTTCTCCTTTAATACCGTTTTCGGCCAATTTTCCCACAGATCTATCCATACCAATCTGCCCAGCAAGAAAAAATAAGTTGCCCGCCTGCACCACTTCACTAAACGGGGCCTTTGCTCTGGCCGGGTTCTCAGGCTTGTGAAAGATAATCTCAGTCTTTTCTTGAGCAATTACCATTGTAGAAAATAACAGTACCGCACAGATTAGTAGCCATTGATTTAATTTTTTCATCTTGTTAACTCTTAGTTGTACTCTTTGAATCTTTTTTTGTCTTCTACGAAATTACCCTATTTTTATCGGAAATTGAATGCAATGAGCAACAAAGAAAAATTCTTTGCACATATCGAAAAGGGCTAAACCACCAAGGGTGATTTCATTACTATGGGTGCCGGAATGATTGAAGGCGAAACCGTAAACAAGGCTTTTGTTAAAATTCCATTGAAGACCTTAAACAGGCATGGCCTAATCGCGGGCGCTACAGGTACCGGAAAGACCAAAACACTTCAAGTAATTGCCGAAAATCTTTCAGAAAAAGGCATTCCTGTGCTGTTGATGGATTTAAAAGGTGACTTAAGTGGTATTGCACAACCAAGTCCTGGGCATCGTAAAATAGACGAACGTCATGAGGCGATTGGCCTCCCTTTTGATGCCAAGGGTTTCCCTGTTGAAATACTTTCGCTATCCGAACAAGAAGGTGTGCGCCTTAGGGCAACGGTGTCTGAATTTGGCCCCATCTTGCTTTCCAGAATTTTAGATTTGACCGTGACCCAAGAAGGTATCGTTGCTGTAGTTTTTAAATATTGCGATGACAATAAACTACCTCTTTTAGACTTAAAAGATTTTAAAAAGGTCCTACAATATGCAACTGGAGAGGGCAAAGCAGAATTTCAAAAAGAATATGGTAGAATGTCTACCAGTTCAACGGGAACCATTCTCAGAAAAATCATTGAATTAGAACAACAGGGCGCGGACCTGTTCTTTGGTGAAAAATCGTTTGATGTAGACGATTTAACACGAATCGATGAAAATGGGCGCGGTTACATCAATATTATTAGGCTAACTGACATTCAAGATAAACCAAAGCTATTCTCAACCTTTATGCTAAGCCTATTAGCTGAAATCTATGCAACTTTTCCAGAACAGGGAGATAGCGATAGGCCAGAACTAATTCTGTTCATCGATGAGGCACATTTAATATTTAAAGAAGCCTCAAAAGCACTATTAGACCAGATTGAAAGTATCGTAAAATTGATACGCTCTAAAGGTATTGGGCTTTATTTTGTTACCCAGAACCCGACCGATGTTCCAGATGCGGTATTGTCACAATTAGGTCTCAAAGTACAACACGCACTTCGGGCATTCACTGCAAAAGATAGAAAGGCAATTAAACTGACTGCTGAAAATTATCCGGACTCTGAGTTTTATGATACCAAAGAGATTTTGACATCTTTGGGTATTGGGGAGGCCTTGATTTCTGCGCTTGATGAAAAAGGCCGACCAACACCTTTGGCAGCCACAATGCTCAGGGCACCAATGAGCAGAATGGATGTACTTACCGATTCTGAATTAAAATCCGTTATTACGTCTTCAAAGCTTGTAAAGAAATACAACGAAGAAATTGATAGGGAAAGTGCCTACGAAATTCTAAATGAAAAAATAGAAAAGGCAGAAAAAGAAGCCGAAAAAGAAAAGGCTAAACCCGTTGCGAGAAGAACCTCATCTCGAAGAAAAAGCACGCGTATGAACCCGATTGTCAAGGTTCTGACCAGTGCAACTTTTATAAGGGGCGTGCTCGGTGTAATGAAAAAAGTGATTCGGTAATTTACCCCAACAATAAACAAAAATCTAATGAAGAAAATAACTTTGTTACTTGGTCTTTGTATCACATTATTATTATTGTCTTGTGAAGAAAAAGACACCACATATTTAATTACCGAAAATAGCATAGGAAAACTTGACAAAATTAGTCTTGCGCGCGATTTAGAGCTTATCTATGCAGACGATTCCATCGTCAAAGACACTTTCAATTCTAAACTTGGCCCTGCTTATCAAAAAGTAAAGGTTTTTGAAAAGGGCGGAAAACATCTTTTGACCTTAACCCCTAGCGATGACAGTATTCCGGTAATAGAGAATATTCGTGTTTTTGATTCACGTTTTACGGCCGAAAACGGTATCGGTCTAAATAGCACTTTTAAGGACATTCAAGCTAATTATACCGTAAAAAAAATCGTCACCACCCTAAACAGTGTGGTAGTCTTTGTAAAAGAAAGCGATATGTATTTTACCATTGACAAACAAGAATTACCGGCCAATCTTAGGTTTGGCACCAATACTATTGAAGAAGTTCAAATTCCTGCAGAGGCTAAGGTGAAATATCTCATGATTGGGTGGAATTAAAAATCAAGTCTTAAATGAGTGCAAACTATACCATTCAAAAAGAACCTTTTGTTGTACCCACTGATGATGGCAAACATATCGCTGAACATTTTGGTAAAGCCACAGATGGAAACGGTGCTATCAGTATTGCACATATGAAAGCCCCTCCGGGATGGAGCGAACCATTTCAAACCCCAGAATTTGACGAATTCACCTTTGTGATATCCGGCAAAAAACAGTTTGTGATTAATGGTGAAAAAGTTGTTTTAAAGGCCGGGGAATCGATTAAAATTCATAAAAATACGAGAGTTCAATACTCCAATCCCTTTGATGAAGAATGCCAATACATAGCGATTTGCACCCCAGCATTTGATATCTCAACTGTGCATAGAGAAGAATAAAAGGCTGTTTATTTTCTATTAATCAAATACTGCCCTACTTTCATTTTTGATCATTTTTTGCTAAACCTATCCGAAAATGAAAACAAATGATTTTTTATTAGCACTCAGTATTCTTCTATTTTCTTTTGCTCAATATGACTATGAACCGTCACCTAATCATACTTTTGGCGCGCCAAACCCTGAAACTCCAAAAAATACTGCTCGATTATACACCCTTAATCGGCGAATGCGATTGTAAATCACAATCTCGAAAGCAAGATCAAACATGGGCATAGCCTATACCCGTGAAATGGCGATTAAATATATGATGACCAGTATAGCAATTCAAGATAAAACCCTTAAAGCAGATGACAGGCACTCAGGCAGTGTTCGTCAAATCATATCATATAGTACGAAATGGTGTGTGCATTATTATGGTGCTGCAGCACCCACAACAAGTTTAGGAACCTGGAAAGGAGGTAAAACCGAAGAAGGTGCAATCGTACGGTACAAAAAGCACCAAACGGCATAGAAGGGTACTCCAGGTTAACATTCTCAGATATTGATGACAAAGGCTTCAAATGGATTGGGGAATGCGTCGATAAGACGGAAAGTGTAGCATTTCCTTTTTGGAAAATCGATTGTGCCCATGGAAAAATAGAGGGCAATAACAAAAGTGGTCAATCATAAAACTAGACTATTCCATACTTTTCGCGGTTCGCCAATATCTTAGGACTGTTTTGTTGCATCCATTCTGTTAGCTCAAGTAATCTTTCCACATAAGATTGCCCAAATTCCGTTAATGCATATTCAACACGAATTGGCACTTCTGGGAACGCTTTTCTAGAAATATAACCATCAGCCTCCAAGACCTTCAAGCGCTGGCTTAACACTTTGTTAGATATACCATAAACATATTTCTTCAACTTATTAAAACGAAGGGTTTCAAAATAACCCAACCACAATAGTATTAAGGTACTCCATTGATCGGAAGCTACTGACATCACATCGCGTACCGGGCAAAGTTCTGGCGGATTCTTATAATCGATATGGCCGAACATTTTTTCTATTTTTTTCATCGTGCTAATTCTCTGATTTTCAGCCATACTTTCCATACTTATACTTGATTAACGCATAGCGACCTTTTTTTTCTTAGCAAGGGAATGCGTATTTTTAGTTTCCTCAAAAGAGTAAGTTACAAAAAGTAACCATATGAAAAAACTACTTGCCAGACTCATCCCAAAATTCTACGGTTTCTTTCTAAACCTATTGGCCCTCATAAATGCTAAAAAAGCGGCAGTAAAGGCATTTTACATTTTTTGTACGGTACGAAAAGGGCGCGTATTGCCTAATCAACTTCCTTTTTTAGAGCCAGCGACCAGCACTAAACATGATATTTCCGGTCATTCCATACAAACCTACCACTGGCCCGGCAGCAAAGAGACCGCACTTCTGGTACATGGTTGGGAAAGTAATACATGGCGCTGGCACAAACTTATTGCCAAATTGCAAGAAGCCGACTATAATATCATAGCCTTTGATGCCCCTGCGCACGGTTATTCATCGGGCAAATATTTGTACGTACCTCTTTACGTAGAAATATTACAACCTTTAATAGAAAACTATGGACCAAAGTATTTGATAGGCCATTCTGTTGGCGGTATGACTGTGCTATACAATGAATTTAAAAATGAAACTCCCACAGTAGAAAAGATAATCACAATAGGCTCACCATCTGAATTTCATGAAATAATGACCCATTTTAAAAACCTTCTTGGGCTGAACAAACGGATGGAAAAAGCCTTGGAAAATTTTTTAGTAGAAAAATTTGGATTCAAAGTCCGGGAGTTTTCATCGTCAAAATTTGTACGCACCAATACGAAAAAGGGATTGCTTTTTCATGACAGACTGGACAAAATTGCACCATATCACGCTTCGGTACAAGTACATCAAAATTGGAAGAATAGCGAGTTGATCAGCACTGAGGGTCTCGGGCATTCTATGCACCAAGAAGAGGTGAACAATCAGATTTTAGAATTTCTTGAATCATAAAGTAATCTCTATTTTTATACCGAAATCAAATGCTAAAAGATGAGCACTACCCTAACCCCATTTCATATTGCTATTCCCGTACATAACCTTGCGGAATGCAGAACCTTTTATCGCGAAATTCTGAATTGCGAAGAAGGCCGTAGTAGCGACCATTGGGTAGATTTTAATCTTTTTGGGCATCAATTGGTCATCCATTACAAACCAATCCCGATAGCTATCGG
>CAYGUZ010000056.1:0-8995 GCA_964353215.1 uncultured Flavobacteriaceae bacterium | reverse complement strand
GGGCTTTTTTTATGCAATAAACCCAATAGAAAGTAAAGAAGATGGAAAAGGCAGGTAAAACCTGCCTTTTCTAATTAAGTGTAATAATGTCAAGAAGTTAAACCCTTGGTAAATCGCCTTCTCCTTTAAGCGGTAAATCAGATTTTCCCATTAAATAAGTGTCTATATGATGCGCAGCTTGTCTTCCTTCTGAGATGGCCCAGACAATTAATGATTGCCCTCTTCTTTGATCTCCGGCGACAAAAACACCAGGAATGTTAGTTTTATAATCTTGCTCAGAAGCTTTAATGTTCGTTCTGGCATCTAACTCTAAACCAAATTGGTCAGCCAAGGTTGTTTCAGAACCCGTGAATCCTAAAGCCAATAGGGCAAGTTCACATTTCCATTCTCTTTCGGTTCCTGTGACTTCTTTTAGAATGGGTCTCTGCCCAGGCTTTAATTCCCATTCTACCTCTGAGGTGACTAGACTTTTTAAGTTTCCATTCTTGTCGCCGATAAATTTTTTAGTTGAAATGCTAAAAAAACGTTCTGCTCCTTCTTTATGAGAAGAGCTCGTACGCAAACGCATTGGCCAAAAGGGCCATGGATGATTTTCGGGGCGTTCGGTAGGGGCCATAGGCATAATTTCAAAATTCGATACAGATTTAGCTCCCTGCCTAATAGAGGTTCCAATACAATCAGAACCTGTGTCTCCCCCACCAATAACAACGACATCTTTACCTGTTGCTAAAATGGCTTCCCCTAAGTTTTTTGTTTTGGCAACTCTTCTATTATTTTGGGGTAGAAAATCCATTGCTTGAACGACTCCTTTTAAATCAGCCCCAGGAATAGGAAGACTTCTTCGAATTGTAGCGCCACCACAGAGTACAATTGCATCGAACTTAGTTTTCAGTTCTTGAGCTTTAATATCAACACCAATATGAACTCCTGTTTTAAATAGAATACCTTCTTCTACAAGTATTTTCAATCTCCTGTCAATAACATTTTTTTCCATCTTAAAATCAGGAATGCCAAAACGAAGCAATCCTCCAATCTTTTCATCTCTTTCATAAACTGTTACCGTATGCCCTGCACGATTTAACTGTTGAGCTGCTGCCAAGCCCGCTGGGCCAGAACCGATGATCGCAACTGTTTTATCAGTTCTTTTTAGTGGTGGATTAGGTTTTATCCAGTTATTTTTAAAAGCGGTCTCAACAATATTCTTTTCAATATTTTCTATGGATACAGGATCTTCATTGATGCCAAGAACGCAAGCTTCTTCGCAAGGAGCAGGGCACAGCCTTCCCGTAAATTCAGGGAAATTGTTGGTGGCGTGTAGAATCTCTGTTGCTTTCTCCCATTTACCTTTGTAAACGGCATCATTAAAGTCGGGAATTAAATTACCAAGTGGACAGCCACTATGGCAGAACGGAATTCCACAGTCCATACAACGGGCACCTTGGTTTTTGAGTTCACTTTCTTTAAGTGGCTTCGTGAATTCTTTGTAATGTTTTACCCTATCTTTAACTGGAGCATAAGATTCATCTTTACGCTCATATTCCATAAATCCGGTCGTCTTTCCCATGCTATCTAATTATATGGTTTCCATTTTTTCATTCTCTAATCGTATTAAGGCCTGTCTATATTCTTCAGGTAATACCTTAATAAACTTAGGTAAGTCGTCTTCCCAGTTTTCTAAAATGCGTTGTGCTAATGGGCTTAATGTTGAGTTATAATGGCTTTCAATTAAATCTTTCAACTGCTTTATATCGTTGTCTTCTTCGACACGCAACAAATTGAGGTCTTCAGAATTGCATTGCTTTCTAAACGTTTTGTTTTTATCGAAAATGTAAGCAATTCCTCCGCTCATACCGGCCCCAAAGTTTCTTCCTACTTCTCCTAAAATAACGGCTACGCCACCTGTCATATATTCACAACCATGATCACCAATACCTTCAACAACTGCTTTTGCACCTGAATTTCGAACACAAAAACGTTCACCAGCCTTACCATTGATATATGCTCTTCCCGCTGTAGCACCATATAGGGTGACATTTCCGGTGATAACATTATCCTCAGGTATTATTGTTGACTTTTCAGGCACTTTTATAACAAGTTTAGCGCCTGACAATCCTTTTCCTAAATAATCATTAGTATTTCCATTCACGATTAATGTAAGACCTCTGGTGGCAAATGCACCAAAACTCTGCCCAGCAGAACCTGTGAAATTTATTTTTAGAGTATTAATTGGTAGCCCCTGAGCACCATATACTTTTGATATTTCATTGCTTAGAATTGCACCAATGGCCCTATCCGTATTTTTGATAGGAAAATCTAAGGTCAGTTTCTCTTTTCTGAATAGAGAAGGATTGGCTTTTGCGATGATGTCAAATTCTATGGACTTATCTACATCATGTTGTTGTTTTTGTGTGTTGTAAAATTTAGTTCCCGAAGGTACATCAACTTGATGCAAAATTGGGGTCAAATCTATACCTGAAGCCTTGTAATGGGTTATAGCTTTTTTTCTATCTAACTTCTGTACTTGGCCTACCATCTCGTTAACGGTTCTAAAGCCCAGCTTAGCCATAATTTCGCGAAGTTCTTGAGCGATAAAGTACATGTAGTTGACAACATGCTCTGGTTTGCCTTTGAATTTTTTGCGGAGTTCAGGGTTTTGCGTGGCTATACCAACGGGGCAGGTATTTAAATGACAAACACGCATCATAACACAACCGGATGCTACTAAAGGAGCGGTGGCAAAACCAAACTCTTCGGCCCCCAATAAACAGGCTATTGCGACATCACGGCCAGTTTTTAACTGTCCGTCACATTCTAGAACAATTCGGTTTCTTAGATCATTCATCACCAAAGTTTGTTGCGCTTCGGCAATGCCAAGTTCCCAGGGTAGTCCAGCATGTTTTAGAGAAGTAAGTGGTGACGCCCCTGTTCCGCCATCAAATCCGGAAACTAGTATGACATCAGCTTTGGCTTTTGCAACGCCGGCGGCTACAGTTCCTACCCCAACCTCGGAAACAAGTTTGACATTTATTCTTGCCTCTCTATTTGCGGATTTTAAATCGAAAATCAGCTGTGATAAATCTTCAATTGAATAAATGTCATGATGTGGTGGTGGTGATATGAGACCTACATAAGGGGTAGCGTTTCTTGTTTTGGCAATTGCAGGATTTACTTTTGGCCCTGGTAATTGCCCTCCTTCGCCGGGCTTTGCACCCTGAGCCATTTTTATTTGAATTTCTTTGGCATTGGTCAAGTAGTTTGAAGTTACTCCAAACCTTCCCGAAGCTACCTGTTTTATGGCACTGTTTTTCCAATCACCAGATTGATTTTTATAAAATCGCTCTGCATCCTCTCCGCCTTCACCAGAATTGCTTTTTCCGCCAATACGATTCATGGCAATGGCCAAATTTTCATGGGCTTCTTTGCTGATGCTACCGTAAGACATTGCTCCTGTCTTAAAACGTTTAACAATTTCTGTCCACGGTTCTACTTCTTCGATAGGTACAGGATCGTAGTTTGAAAATTCGAACAAACCACGAATTGTCATCAGATTTTTTGATTGCTCATTTACCAAATCTGAATATTCTTTATAGGTATTCGGTTCATTGTTACGAACAGCCTTTTGAAGTTTAGCGATGCTAAGGGGGTTGAACATATGTTTTTCGCCATCTCTTCTCCATCTGTATTCACCACCAATCTCTAATTCTAAATCAGCGGCTACTTTTTTGGTATTAAAGGCTTTTGCATGGCGTTTTGCTATCTCTTTTTCAATTTCATATAAGCCTATACCTTGAATACGAGTTGGGGTATTGGGGAAATACTTTTCTACAACCTTGGTGTTTATGCCTATACATTCAAAAAGTCTAGAACCGCGATAAGAGTTTAGCGTAGAGATGCCAATCTTGTTCATTACTTTAAGAATGCCCTTGCCCACCGCCTTGTTGTAATTTTCTATGGCTTCTTGGAAAGTATAATCGCCACTATTTTCTTCAAGCTGTTGCCCTATTATTTCATTTACTAAATAGGGATTGATAGCACTTGCACCATAACCGAAGAGTAGGGCAAAATGATGTACTTCTCTTGGTTCGGCCGATTCTATGATGATACTAAGTTTTGATCTTCTGGCGTTTCTGTCCAATCCACTGTTTACAAAAGAACAAGCTAATAATGCAGGTATGGCGGCCATTTCGCTACTTACCATTCTATCTGATAAGATGATAATATTTGCACCATCATCAATGGCGTTCATCGCCTTTTTCAAAATACCGTCTAAGGCTTCTTCTAGACCATTATGACCTTTATTGACTTCATATAAAATAGGTATTGATACTACTTTATAGTCTGGGTTCGAATCGTAATTTTTTATTTTATCCAAATCCTCTTTTGAGATTACGGGATTTTGAATTTTTAGCTTTCTACAGTGTTTTTCGGTAAACTCGAAAATATTATGGTCACTACCAAGTGTTAAACTAATGTCGGTTATAAGTTCTTCTCTAATTCCGTCTAGAGGGGGGTTTGTTACTTGGGCAAATAATTGCTTAAAGTAATTGTAAATTAATTGCGGACGCTCAGAAAGCACGGCAATAGGGGTGTCTGAACCCATAGAGCCAATCGGTTCTTTTCCATTTTTTGCCATAGGCATAATAATGGTATTGATATCTTCTTGGGTGTACCCAAAAGCGGAACGCCTGGTTTCCAAAGGAAATTCACCAAAGAAAACAGGGCAGTCGTTATAGGGAATGTCCTTTAAATGAACCAAATTATTCTTTAGCCATTTTTTATAGGGATGTTTTTTAGCGATGGTTTCTTTGACCTCTTCATCGTTTATGATGCGGCCTTCCTCCATGTTCACCAAAAACATTTTTCCGGGTTCTAAACGACCATGAAATTCAACGTCCTCAGGTTGTAAATCTACCACGCCAGTTTCGGAAGACATGATTACATAACCCTTTTTGGTAACGGTATACCTTGAAGGACGAAGTCCGTTTCTGTCTAGTACCGCGCCTATATAATTTCCATCTGTAAACGGTATTGAGGCAGGGCCATCCCATGGCTCCATTAAACAAGAATTGTATTCATAGAAGGCTCTTTTGGCCTCTGACATTTCTGTATTCTTTTCCCAAGCTTCTGGAACTAGCATCATCATAACCTCTGGAAGTGACCTTCCGGTCATTAAGAGCAGTTCAACCACCATATCCATACTGGCGGAATCTGATTTTAACGGCAGTACGACAGGCAAAATGTTTTTAATTTCTTCACCGAACCAATCGCTTTGCATTAATTCTTCACGTGACTTCATGCGTGCAACATTGCCACGTAATGTGTTTATTTCGCCATTATGGCACATGTAGCGGAAAGGTTGTGCCAAATCCCAAGTAGGAAAAGTGTTTGTAGAAAAACGTTGATGTACCAAAGCCAGCCTTGTTACAACCCTTGGGTCTTGCAAGTCTTTGTAATATCTACTGATATCCTCAGGAATCAAAAGCCCTTTAAAAATGATAATTTTAGTCGATAGGCTGGGTAGGTAGAAAAACTGACTTTGAGATAATTTAGATGCAATTATGGCGTGTTCCGTGATTTTTCTTGCTATGAATAGTTTTAAATTGAATTGAAAATCATCTAATTCATTTTGCTTTCCAACAAATACCTGTTTTACAAAAGGCTCTGTCTCCGTAGCAATTCTTCCGGGAATAGCTCTGTTTACAGGCACATCGCGCCACCCTAGTAATCGAAGGCCCTGTTTTTTTATATTTTCTTCAAATACAGAAATACAGAATGTTCTTTGATTTTCTTTTTGAGGAAGAAAAACATTGCTCACGGCATATTCTCCTGCTTTCGGAAGTTCAAATTCACACTCGTCGACAAAGAAATCATGCGGAATATCAATTAAAATACCTGCGCCATCTCCGGTTTTGCCGTCAGAGCTTACCGCCCCTCGGTGTTCAAGCTTAACAAGTATTTCCAAGGCTTTATGGATTATATCATTGGATTTTTTTCCTTTTAAGCTGCAAATGAACCCTGCGCCGCAATTATCGTGTTCAAATTCGGGAAGATATAACCCTTGTTTTTCTAGCTTCATGCTTATGGTATTTCTTCAAAAATATCATAAGCATTGAATAATTAACTAAGATTTACTTTAAATGCAAGAAAAAAATCAGTAGATATGAAAAAGTGTTAAAAAATATGCAATATGTAAATTAATCACCTTTCAAATTATCAAATCGCAAATTTTAGACTATTGTTTTATGGGTTGACAATAAAAAACAGACGTTTGTAAGGTGTAAAGCGAATTGAACAAGGCCTTAAGGGAGTAATTAAGTGAATAAATGGGTACAAAATAGAAATATAAACAAACACCCCTAAATTATATAGGGGTGCTTAAAATAAAAATAGTGTTGTAAATTCTTAATCTCTTAGAATGCTCCTAGAGATTACTATTTTTTGTATTTCTGAAGTGCCCTCATAAATCTGGGTGATTTTAGCATCTCTCATCATTCGTTCAACGTGATAGTCTTTTACAAATCCGTTACCACCATGAATTTGTACGGCTTCCGTTGCTACTTCCATCGCTGTTTCTGCGGCGTACAATTTGGCCATTGCCCCAGATAAAGTATAATCATTACCATTGTCTTTATCCCAAGCAGCTTTGTAGACCAAATGGCGAGCCGCTTGAATTTTGGTGTGCATGTCGGCCAATTTAAATGCGATAGCCTGATGATTAGAAATTTCAGTGCCGAAGGCTTTGCGCTCTTTTGAATATTTTAAAGCCAACTCATATGCTCCGGCGGCAATGCCCAATGCTTGAGCTGCAATACCAATTCTTCCGCCAGCTAAGGTTTTCATTGCGAATTTGAAACCAAAGCCATCTTCTCGTATTCTATTCTCTTTCGGCACTTTAACATCATTAAATAATAAAGAATGTGTATCACTGCCCCTAATGCCTAATTTGTTCTCTTTGGGGCCTATTTCAAATCCTTCCGCGCCCTTTTCAACTATTAAGGCGTTGATTCCTTTGTGTCCTTTATCAGCATCTGTTTGGGCAATAACCAGATAGACTTCGGCAGAGTTTCCGTTGGTTATCCAGTTTTTGGTTCCGTTTAAGATATAATGGTCACCTTTATCAATTGCTGTGGTTTTTTGCGACGTAGCATCACTGCCGGCCTCAGGTTCTGAAAGGCAAAAGGCGCCAATGATTTCTCCTGATGCCAAACGCGTTAAATATTTTTCTTTTTGTTCTTCATTTCCGAAGGTTTCTAGGCCCCAGCATACCAAAGAATTGTTCACCGAAACGATAACGGAGGCAGATGCATCTATTTTCGAGAGTTCTTCCATAGCAATAACGTATGATAGCGTGTCTAGACCGCTACCACCGTATTTAGGATCAACCATCATACCAAGGAAACCGAGTTCCCCCATTTTTTTAACCTGTTCCGCCGGAAATTTCTGAGCATCATCTCGCTCAATAATACCTGGTAATAATTCGTTTTGTGCAAAGTCTCTTGCAGCTTGTTGAATCATCAATTGCTCTTCTGAAAGGGTAAAGTCCATGCTATTGTGAAATAAATAAAAATATAGTGCAAATATATGGCTTGCCTGTTGATTTTTCAGAGATTTTAGGTGAAATACAAGAATAATTGAATTTTCAAAAAAAATTGCCCTGACTTGGGAGACTTTTTTATCAATCCTTATATTAGTGCCTAATAAGATGATGAAAATCATCTTAGTTCAAATATCTTTAGGACATCACCTAATTATTTATAATCTTACGAAATCATTTTTAAAACCAACTGAAAATGGAAACCATAATTATAATCATATTTCTTGCGGGCTATTTAGCCATAACATTAGAGCATAATCTAAAAATTGACAAACTTATTCCCGCACTGGCAATGATGGCGATTCTATGGGCTATTATTGCTTTGGCCCATTTAGATGTTTTTGAAGTAAACGCCCAGCTCAAGGAGTTGGAGCCCACACATATAGATGAAATACTACTGCACCATCTTGGTAAAACCGCTGAAATACTGGTGTTTTTGCTCGGTGCAATGACCATAGTAGAGATTATTGATTACTTTGATGGCTTCGCTACCATAAAGGGATACATTAAAACGCGCAGCAAGCGCAAGCTCTTATGGATTTTTTCCATTTTGGCCTTTATATTATCTGCTATCATTGATAACCTTACTGCCACAATTGTTTTAATAACCATTCTACAGAAAGTAATTAAAGATCGTGAGACTAGATTATGGTTTGCCGGTTTAATAATAATTAATGCGAATGCGGGTGGGGCTTGGTCCCCGATTGGTGATGTTACAACTACTATGTTGTGGATTGCCGGTAAGGTTGAAGCTGGTTCTTTAGTTTTACATGTGCTATTGCCTTCAATGGTTTGTATGATTGTACCAACTTTGGTTGCAAGTAGATTTAAAGCTTTTAGTGGTCAGGTAGATATTGAGGAAAAGCAAGAAAATTCAAAATCGAAGTATGGGTCAACTATGCTTTATTTAGGATTGGGAGCTATCGTTTTTGTTCCATTCTTTAAAACGATCACACACTTACCCCCATATGTAGGCATGATGCTTTCATTGGCTGTAGTAGCTACCTTTGCCGAAATTTATAGTAATGCCAAATTTAGTATTAGTTCAGCTATGGACGAAGACCATCATGAAGCTTCTCACCATAGACCAGTGAATTCTGCATTGACCAAAATTGAGCTGCCAAGTATATTATTCTTTTTAGGAATCTTACTTGCTGTTGCCGCCTTGGAATCTTTAGGTATTCTATTTAATTATGCCGAAAGTTTGAATCAAGCAATACCGCAACGCGATATCGTTGTCATGTTACTTGGTGTAGGCTCTGCGGTAATCGATAATGTTCCGTTAGTTGCAGCTAGTATGGGTATGTTTTCAGAAGGCCCAGACCATCCATTATGGCACTTTATTGCCTATTCTGCGGGTACAGGTGGTAGTATGCTAATTATTGCCTCAGCTGCGGGTGT
>CAYGUZ010000055.1:0-9123 GCA_964353215.1 uncultured Flavobacteriaceae bacterium | reverse complement strand
TTTTGATGGGAATACATATATCCTATTTTGACGAAGAAACTTTCAAAAGATTGCCTTGTCAACGATTTAGCCTGTTCAATAGAATTTCTACCCTTTTGGACGAAACGGACAACCTTCTGTTTCAGTTACCCCTTCTTAGCGATATTGATACCGTTGAGGATGTGAAGCGTCTTGCCTCATTCAATAAATCCATTTCAACGGCCGTATTACAATTGTTAAGGGCACTTGTTCGACAAGGAAAGATATTACCGATAATCGTTGCTTCTATTTACGACAAAATTCTTCTTCAGCAACCTTGCAATAAGGGTTCTCCGCTACTACTTCATTCTTAAGTTTTTTTAAATCGATGGAAGGTTCCATCTAAATTACTATTAAACATTATAGCATTATATGAAGTATTTATTGTTAGCGATGACTATGGTCATGGCAACTATTACAACAGCACAACAGGACGTTTCTGGAACTGTAACGGACGTAAATGGCATAGCCATACCCTATGTAAATGTGCAATTAAGCGGAACAAACAAAGGAACCATAACAAATGAAGAAGGCAAGTATAGCATGGAAGTTCCAAATCTTTTGGGAGCACTTCAATTTTCGATTTTAGGGTTTGAAACACAGACCGTTCCCATTAACAATGTTGCAATTCTGAACGTTTCCCTAGAGGAAGCCTCAGAACAACTAAATGAGGTAGTACTCACAGCCCTTGGTCTTAAACGAGAGACTAAAGAACTGGGTTATGTGGTGCAAAGTTTAGATGCCAAAGGCGTTACAGAAGTTAAAGCTGTAAATTTTTTAGATAACCTAGCGGGGAAATTGGCCGGGGTAACGATTAACCAAGGAGCAACAGGGGTAGGTTCTTCCTCAAAAATCACCATTCGTGGGGAAGCCTCTTTTTCTAATAACAATCCGTTGTTTATTGTGGACGGTGTTCCCATCAATAACAATTCGGTCTTCAACTTTACCAACGAAGCGGCAGCGGGATTTCAAGAAGTAGATTTTGGTAATGGTGCCATGGAGGTAAATCCTGATGATATTGCCGAAGTTTCGGTATTAAAAGGACCAAGTGCAGCTGCTTTATACGGTACACGTGCGGCAAACGGGGTTATTGTTATCGAGACTAAAGACGGTTCTAAAAGCAAAGGTCTTGGCATAAGTTATAATACCAGTTTCTTCGTCGACTCAGCGTTTAGATTGCCTGATTTTCAAAACGAATATGGTCAAGGACAAGCAGGGGTATTTGAATTTGTAGATGGCCTCGGCGGTGGTACCAGTGACAATATCACCTATAGTTGGGGACCTCGTTTAGATGTCGGTAATTTAATTCCGCAATTTGATAGTCCGGT
This sequence comes from uncultured Flavobacteriaceae bacterium, assembly GCA_964353215.1. Lineage (GTDB taxonomy): Bacteria > Bacteroidota > Bacteroidia > Flavobacteriales > Flavobacteriaceae > Croceitalea. The sequence continues at coordinate 7,777 of CAYGUZ010000055.1, read as the reverse complement.
GAATTTACCAGACGGAACCGTAGTTCGCGGTGGAGACACTTCGGTATATAACGGGCTTCCTATCACACCAACGGAATTTCGTTCTAACCCGAATAACCTACGCGATTTTTACGAAACTGGTACAACAGCTATTAACAACCTTGCAATTTCTTCGGGCTTTGATAAGGGCAATTTTAGACTTTCTTTTACCGATTTACGGAGCGAAAGTATCATCCCCGGAGTAAATTTAGACAGACAGACCATATCGTCCCGTTTACACTTTCGCCCAACCGATAAACTACAAATTAGGTCTAGCTTAAGTTACGTAAACTCCCAAAGTGATAACAGACCTTCTAACGGATACGGTTCCGAGAACGTGAACTACTCTTTGGTAGCATGGGGGCCACGGTCGCTTAATATTGATAGCCTTCGAGATTACTGGCAACCCGGCCTGGAAGGTTTGCAACAGTATTCTTTTAACTATACCTTTTTTGATAATCCGTTCTTTATCCTGAACGAAAACAGAAACTCCTTTAACAGAGATCGTGTTTTTGGTACTATATCCGCTTCTTATGATATTACCGATAAGCTATCGGCAACAGTACGCACCGGAATGGATTACTCTAGCGAAACCAGACAGTTTAGAAGGGCCTTTAGCTCTAACCGTTTTAGAAATGGAGGTTACGCAGAACACGATGTTTTTTACAGGGAAATAAATACGGACTTTCTTTTAAACTATAACAATGCCTTTGGTGATTTTAAGGTTGATGTTTCCCTTGGCGGAAATCGTCTGGACCAAAAAGCCTTCACGGGTCAGTCCCAGACTACAAGTTTAGCGCAACCAGGGATTTTTAGACTGAGCAACGCGGCATCACCGATCGAAGTTTTTGAGTTTGAATCCAATAAGCGTATCAACAGTTTTTACGGTCTGGCCAAATTTGGATACAAAGATTACTTGTTTGTAGATATTACGGGGCGTAACGATTGGTCAAGTGCCCTAGCAACGCCTTTTTCTGTGGACAATGTATCTTTTTTCTACCCATCGGTATCCACAAGTTTTATTTTATCTAACGTAACGGAGTTACCCAAAACAATTTCCTTTGCTAAACTTCGTGCGAGTTACGCACAAGTTGGTAATGATACCAATCCGTATCAGACCACAGGAGCATTTATAGCCCAAACACCATTTAACGGTCAGCCTACGTTTAGTGACCAGAACCTTATTGCGAACCCTAACTTAAGACCGGAACAAACCGCTGCAATTGAAGTTGGCGCTGATATTCGATTTTTTGGGGATAGGCTAAATTTAGATATCTCGTACTACAATGCAGTAACCAAAGACCAGATTATATCACTGCCCATTGGCATATCATCAGGATTTACGCAACAAGTAGTTAACGGTGGTAAAGTACGTTCAAAAGGTGTGGAGCTCATACTGGGTGCAACGCCGGTAATAACTCAAAATTTTAAATGGAACAGTACGGTGAACTTTAGTACAAATCGTTCTACCGTAGAAGACTTGCCACAAGATGATGGCCGCTTAACACTGGCTTTCTCAAGAATCTACGACAGCCAAAACCAAACGGTATTTGTGCAGGTAGAAGAAGGTGGTCGCATCGGAGATTTATATGGTACGGGCTATCAGCGAAACGAAAATGGCGATTTTATCCTTACCGATGAAGGCAGGTATATTCCGGATAACACCTTGCAAAAATTAGGAAATTCAAATCCAGATTTTATGGTAGGTTTCAATAACCAATTTAATTATAAGAATTGGGATTTAGGCTTTCTTTTAGACTGGCGCCAAGGAGGTATTATTGTTTCTAGAACCCGTGCCTTAGGAAATGTTGGTGGTCAATTGGCAGAAACCGCTTTTAGGCCAGAAGAAGGTATTGTGCCACAAGGCGTTGTGAATACGGGTACTGCTGAAAATCCTGTTTATGTTCCAAATACAACGGCAGTAACTGCCGAAAGTTTCTACCGACAGTTTTATGATAGAAATCATGAGGAGAATAATACCTATGACGCTTCCTTCTTAAAACTGCGTCAATTTTCTGTGGGCTATACTTTTGAAAATCTTAAGTTTTTACAGCAAGATGCCAGTTTACGACTATCGCTCATCGGTAGAAATTTATTTGCTATCACCGAAAATCCACATTTTGACCCTGAGCAATTGGCCGTTCAAGGGCAAGGCTTTGTAAGTGGTGTGGAAGACATGTCATATGCCACCACAAGAAGCATAGGATTTAAAGCTGGGTTTAATTTTTAATTAGAAGATGATGAAATTTATATATACACTACTATCGAAATGGCTGTCTCCTCGAGCGGAGTCGAGAGGTAAAGCAATCCTAATCCCTGTCTGTTCGAGCCTGCCTAGTCGCCAGACAGGCGGAGTCGAGAACAAAAGGAATACCTCAAATTTGTATTTGAACTTGATGCTTATACTTCCGCTTGTATTTATCACCTCCTGCACCAAAGATTTCGAAGAAATCAATACCAACCCAAATCAACCCGTTGCTGTACAGCCCAGTTTGTTGCTAAGACAGGTAATTTATGATTATGGGGAGCAGATGTCTTATGAAGGTTTTACCGCAGGTGATTTATTAGGGCAATACCGAACGGCACTGGATTTTAATCTGTTTGACCGTCACGATTTAAAATCACCACAACTAGGTGGTAATCCGTGGCCTATTTTATATACAAATCTTAGGGACAACGAAGAGATCTTACGTTTGGCTCTAGAGAACCCCACTTTTGAAGTTTATGAAGGTCCTGCTCGAATTCTAAAAGCCTATATGGCTGGGGCCTTAACGGATATTTTCGGCGATGTGCCTTATTCTGAAGGTTTTCAGGGTAAAGATGTAACGGTTACTCCCGTTTACGATAACCAAGAAACCATTTACCTAGGCGAAGATGGCATTTTTGATAACCTTGAAAAAGGTATTACCGCCATTGAAGCTTATACTGGCACCATTCCTTTAGAGGGTGATATTCTCTTTGCTGGTGACTTACAGGCGTGGGTGCGTTTTGCAAAATCGCTTCAAATCAAATTTTTAATGCGCACTTCCAATGTTCAAGATAACGCAACGGCCTTGCAAACACTTTTTGATGATGCGAATTTTATAAGTGCCAACAGCCAAAACGCAACTTTTGATTTTAATGATGGGGAGCCCAATAACTTTCGTTTAGCGCGATTACGAATTGGAGATTTCAACAACTTTGTACTTTCTGAAACAATGGATGAAATTCTAACCGATTTGAACGACCCAAGAATTTCAACACTCTTTCGTCCGTTTTCCAATAGTGATACGGGGGAATTTAACGGTTTATTGAACGGCGTAGATGCCACGCAAAATGCGGTGGTCTTAGCAGATTTCTCTTTAGCAGGAACAAGTTTTAGAGAAGCGACCAGTGCTTTAGATGCGAATTTTATGACCAGTTGGGAAACTCATTTTTTACTCGCAGAAGCTGCTGAACGTGGTTTAATTAGCGCGGATGCACAAGCCTTGTACGAAACCGGGGTAAGCCAAGCTTTTGACTATTGGAATACGGCTTTACCCGATGATTATTTAAATACAGAAGGTGCCTATACAAATGGGGATGCACTAGAAAATATCATTACCCAAAAATGGATAGCGAACATCATCAATGGATATGAAGGGTGGATTGAATATCGAAGAACTGGCTTTCCGCAATTAAAAACGATTTCGGCTAGTTTAAACAATGATTTGCTTCCTGTTCGCATGCCTTACCCAGCAGAAGAACAAGCATTGAATGCAGTAAATTATGAAGCCGCGGCGGCCAGAACAGATGGCAACAGTATTAATGCGCCTGTTTGGTGGGACTCGCAAAGCGAGAATTAATTTATTTAAAGTGCAATTGCATTGTTCCCTGATGCTGAGCTTAGTCGATGTCTAAGGGGGCTTTAAAGTTGTAAAATTGATAATAAAAATGACTGAGATACAATTTTGGCAATGGGGTCTTGTGATAACATCAAGTTTGGTGCTATTCTTCCTTTCTCCTTTGGCTAAAAATACCAATCAGTTTTTTAAAGCTATCCAAAAGAAGAAAACACCGAATACCTTTATGTTAATGGGCAGTTTGGTGATTTCCTGGATATTTGCCAAGAGCATTACCAATGCCGCAAACCTGGGGTTGGACTATGGTATTGTAGGCGGGGTAGCTTACGCTGCCTACTATTTGTCTTTCGCCGTTGCGGGTATAGTCATTTACAAAATGCGGCTACATGGAAAATATAATAGCATCCATCATTTTCTAAGCTCAAAATTTGGCAAAGGCGCTGTTGCTGTGTTTTCTATTTTGATAGCGATTCGCCTTTTCAATGAAGTATGGAGCAACACCATGGTTATCGGGAGCTATTTTGGTGATATGGGTTCTACCTCTTATTACTGGTCTATTTTGGTATTTACAGGATTAACCCTAGCCTATGTTTTAAAGGGTGGTATGAGTAGTTCCATTTTTACGGATGTACTTCAAATGGCGCTGTTTGGAATTTTACTTATTGTAATTCTTGGTGTTATCTTTACTTCAAAAGCAACATTTACTCCCGCCCAAGCTATTGGCTCTGGAGTCTGGTCTTTTGATATGGGATTAAATTTATTGTTCGCTGCCGTATTACAATCCTTTAGTTATCCATTTCACGACCCTGTACTCACAGATAGAGGCTTTTTAAGCGGCCCCAGAGTCACTCTAAAAAGTTTTATGTGGGCTAGTGTAATTGGAGCCCTATGTATTGTACTGTTCAGTATAATTGGGGTTTATGCGCAATCACAAAACATGTCAGGGCAAGCTGCTGTAGAAGTAGGCAAGGCATTTGGTGTTGTCATTTTATTAGTTATTAATTTTATTATGATTACCTCAGCGGCCTCTACCTTGGACTCTACTTTTTCATCGTTCTCCAAATTATTGGCCATAGATTTAAATTTGGGAAATTCGTTGAGGTTTGGGCGCTGGTCCATGGTCGCCATTGCCGTCTTAGGGACTATTCCCGTATTTTTGGATGCCGAAATATTGTCTGCCACCACCATAAGCGGCACTATGGTCATAGGTTTGACCCCCATATTTTTATTCTGGAAAGGGCCTGCGCCAAAAATCAGTTTTCACCTAAGTGTATTTTGTGGGATTTTATTCGGATTTTTACTGATTTTCAGGTGGTTTCCGAACGAATTGATTTTTACAACTGGTAAATACGCGGACTTACTGTGGATTAATTTCTGGGGAATTCTAAGTTGTTTTTTACTTTATTTTATACCCAAATGGATAAGGATATAGCACATATCGGTACAAAGACCGGAAAGCTTTTGCTTTTTGGGGGCGTCTATAGCAATTTACAGGCCTTAGAGCAGCTCATTGCCATTGCCAAGGCAGAAGATATCACTGCAGAAAATTGTATTTGCACAGGCGATATCACAGGCTATTGCGCGCAGCCCGAAGAAACCGTGCAGACCTTTAAAGATTGGGGAGCCTTAAGTATCGCTGGTAACGTAGAATTGCAATTGGCTAACGACAGTGAAGATTGCGGATGTGATTTTAAGGCCGGTGGCCGCTGCGATAGTTTTTCTAAATTATGGTTTCCGTACACCAAAGGGCATTTATCAAAAGAATCATTAGATTGGATCAGCCATATCCCAGAATACCTAAGTTTTGATTTTGGAGGAAAAAAAGTAACCGTAGTTCATGGAAATTTTGGAAATACCTCCGAATTTATATTTCAATCAAATGCCGAAGCCAGTAAGCAAAAATGTTTTGAGGACACCAAAAGTGATGTAATTATCGCAGGGCATTGCGGACTTCCTTTTCATCAATCTATAAAAGAAAAGCTGTGGTTAAACCCCGGGGTCATAGGCATGCCAGCAAATGACGGCACCACTCGGGTTTGGTATATGCTCTTAGAAATTGAAGAGGGCGAAATAAAATATACTCATCGGTCTTTTGAATATGATTACAACACTACACAACAATTAATGTATAAAAACCATTTGCCCGAGGCATATGCAGACACCCTATCTTCAGGCATTTGGGACAATATGGAAATTTTACCCGAAGTTGAAAAAATGGGACAAGGGATTCCTATTTACTTAGATAGTACAAAACAAAATACAGCACCTAAAACACAGAAAAAGATGGCAGATACGTATTACAATCCTAAAGATTTACGAAAATTTGGAAAAATTACCGAATGGAGCGAGGAGCTTGGCACCAAATTTTTTGATTATTATGGTAAGGTTTTCGAAGAAGGCGCACTAAGTGCAAGGGAGAAGTCATTAATTGCGCTTGCGGTCTCGCACGTAGTAAAATGTCCGTACTGTATAGATGCCTATACCAAAGACGGTCTGCAAAAAGGCATTACGAAAGAAGAAATGATGGAAGCAGTGCATGTTGGTGCTGCAATTGAAAGCGGCGCAACTTTGGTACACGGTGTGCAGATGATGAACAAATATGATAAATTGTCGATGTAATCGACAGAACGCTACGCTCTTAGATTTAAGACCGCTGCGCTTTTAGAAAATAGATACTAAATAGAGTTCAAAAGGTGATTTCTTGATACGCATCCCTAAGTACTCAATACTAAAAAAATATGGCTACAAAATCATTAAAAGCAAAAGGAAACGAGCTTGCCCAGAGCAACAGACAGCTTGATATTTTAAACGGAGGCATCTTTGCAGACGGGGAACTCCCTTATTTCAAGGATAAAATCGGAGAAATAGGACATTTTCCATTACGTCCTAAAAAGTTGGAAATCCTTCAGATCAATGTGGGCTATATGTGTAACCAAGTGTGCGAACATTGCCATGTAGATGCTGGTCCGGACCGAAAGGAAATCATGACCCGTGAAACTATGAAGCAGTGTCTTGAGGTAATTAAAAATACAGGGGCGCACACCTTGGATTTAACAGGTGGTGCACCAGAAATGAATCCTGATTTTGAATGGTTTGTAGAAGAAGCTGCAAAAGCAGGAATCAAAGATTTTATCGTACGTTCTAACCTTACTATTATTAGAGCGAATAAAAAATACTACCATCTGCCAGATTTCTTTAAAAAACACAATGTGCATGTGATTTCTTCTATGCCGCATTATACCCGAGGGAAAACGGATAAGCAACGTGGAGACGGTGTTTTTGACAAGTCGATAAAAGCCTTGCAAGAACTCAACGCAAGAGGTTACGGCATGCCTGGTAGCGATTTACGATTAGATTTGGTCTACAACCCATCAGGAGCCTATTTGCCAGGCGACCAAATGGCCATGGAAAAGGACTTTAAAAAGGCTTTAGATGAGGATTTTGGAATTCAGTTTCACAACTTATTTGCCATTACCAACCTACCTATTGCGCGTTTCTTAGACTACCTCATCGCTTCAGAAAACTATGAGGATTATATGTATGCCTTAGTGGAAGCCTATAACCCTGCAGCTGTGGCCAATGTGATGTGTACCAATACGATTTCCATTAGTTGGGACGGTTGGTTGTACGATTGTGATTTTAACCAGATGCTAGACCTTAAAGTCGCCAGTAAAGTAAAACACATTAAAGACTATAACGAGGATTTACTGAACGATAGAAACATCATTATTTCGCAGCACTGCTATGGCTGTACCGCAGGTGCAGGAAGCAGTTGTCAAGGGACGGTGGCGTAGGGGTCACTAATCCGAATTACAATCCTTATGTTAAAAACTAAAAACCACCCAATATAGCCATGGGTGGTTTCAATTTTGAATATTACTTAACCTATTATTTTTCTGCCGGGCAGGTTTTCAAACCAAATAAAGCATATAACGGAC
>CAYGUZ010000054.1:8327-9270 GCA_964353215.1 uncultured Flavobacteriaceae bacterium | reverse complement strand
TTTACGACATCACCCAAAAAGCTCTCGTCGACCTGTTGCTCTTCTTCAGTATAAAAAGAAGAGAGGGAATTTGGATAAATACCTATTGCCGAAGCGGACACTAAAGAAGTAATCGTTTCTGCGCCGGATTTTTCGATACCTACTTTTAAGGTTCGTAAACTATCGATACGACTATCTAAAACCTTGGCCTTGTATGAAGTCGTCCAACGTTTTGATATGCTTGCTCCCGCTAAATTGATAATGGAAGTAACACCTTCAAAACAATCTAAATCAATTTCATTTCTTGCAGGATCCCAATAATATCCCTTATAATTTTCTTTTGCTACAAGTTTTGCCTTCGAAGTGGTCAAGTAATTCACCGGAACTCCCTTATCATTCAATTCACTTACAATCGCTTTACCTACCAAACCAGTCGCGCCTGTAATCAATACCTTCATGCTATCCTTTTTTACAAATGTATATTTTTAAAGGGCTGATAAAGAATACTTAAAAAAGGTTTAACAGTATTGTTTAAGGCTTAGGTTAATTTATTTAAAAAAACTATTAGGTCTTAAAGAAGACTTTATGAAAACCATTTATTTTGTAGCTCTCAACATCTCTCGTTTTCCGGGTGGGCCAGGCAAACGCTCTACACTAAAACCGACCGCTTGCATTGCTCTGCGCACACTGCCTTTAGCCGAATAGGTAACCAAAACCCCTTGTGGTTTTAAAGCATTGAACATTCTTTCAAATATAGCCTCTGACCATAATTCTGGTTGCACCCTATAACCAAAAGCATCAAAATAAATAAGGTTGAACAAATTTTGATACGCTATTTCTTGAAAATCCGATTGATTCTTAAAAAGTAAGAAGTCAGGTGTTATTTTTTGCCGCTGGCCCCATGCCGATCGGTGCATTAGAAAAAAATGCTCTTTAAAGGATAAAAGATCAAGTGTCTCAATAT
>CAYGUZ010000054.1:0-8317 GCA_964353215.1 uncultured Flavobacteriaceae bacterium | reverse complement strand
CATATTGAATCTTTAAACCCCTTTTTGTCGCTTCCGAAAGGGTTATCAACGCATTAAGTCCGGTCCCAAAGCCAACTTCGAGCAATGCGATTTCCTCATTTTTGAATTGATCAAGACCATTTTTAATAAAAACATGATAGGCTTCTTGCACGGCTCCATGAATAGAATGGTACTGCTCGTTCCAATCTGTTATTTGAATGGTTTTAGAACCGTCACCGGTAGTAATAATTTTACGCTCCAAATCACTTTTTAATTAGTACCCCGTCCGCTTCAAAACGTAATGTTTTCTTCGGCTTTGTGATTTTCTCTATTTCTTCTTTAGTTGCTCCTTTGTCCTCAGCATAGTGTTTTTGCTCATCTACGGACACTTCTTCTACAAAAGCCTTTCCATTCATAACAACCTTGTTGCCAGAAGCATCTAAGGGCACAAAAAAACCGTAGTCCTTAAATTTTACGAAAACTTCTTTATCTCCTGCTAAGTTAACTCTCATCCAACAACCTTTGGCTTGGCAAACTTCCTTTATAGAACCAACAAGTTGTGTGGCAATGGTATCTTTTGCTTGAATATTTTGATAAATTCTAGAATTATCTTCTGCGCCTTCGACCTCTTCAAAATTTGCCCCGAATGCCCCATAATTTTTAGAGGATGCATTGTCTTGAGCATAAGCACCTGCAAACGTGAAACAAACCATTAAAATGATAGTAAAAATGTTAAATCTTTTCATTGTACTTAAAAATTAGTTATACGTTAACAAAACAACGGATTTAAAATTAAGAAAAGGGCAAAAACTTATGATAAATGGCTAATTTTAACTTTTATAATACGTTTTAAAATGAATGCTCAATTAATGAAAATAGCAGTAGAAAAAGTGACATCTTCAAAGATTGATGAAGTCGATTTTGACAACTTACCCTTTGGAAGTGTCTTTTCTGACCACATGCTTGAGTGCACCTATAAAAATGGCGCTTGGGAAACACCAAAAATTGTTCCCTATCAACCTATTACTTTAGATCCATCTTCAAAAATCTTTCATTATGGACAATCCATCTTTGAAGGTATGAAAGCCTACAAGGATAAAGATGGAGGTGTTTGGCTTTTTAGACCATTAGAAAATCAAAAACGCTTTAATATTTCTGCAAAACGTTTGGCGATACCCGAATTGCCGGAAGAATATTTTATGGAGGGGCTCACTTCGCTTTTACAGGTAGATAAAAACTGGATTCCTGATACTGATGGAAGCTCATTATATATCAGGCCTTTTATGTTTGCATCGGGCAATGGTTTTCACGCCTCACCCGCAGATGAGTATAAATTTATAATAGCTACCGCGCCTTCTGGTGCATACTTTTCAGGTAAAGTAAAAGTACTTATTGAAGAGAAATATTCCCGATCGGCGAACGGTGGTGTTGGTTTTGCAAAAGCAGGAGGTAATTATGCAGGTCAATTTTACCCTACTCAATTGGCTAAAGCGAAAGGATATCAACAAGTTATCTGGACAGATGACAACACACATGAATATATAGAAGAAGCCGGAGCAATGAATATTTTCGTGAGAATAAACGATACTCTTATTACTGGGCCGACCAGTGATCGTATACTTGACGGAATTACCCGAAAAAGTATTTTAGATATCGCTGCGGATGAAGGTATTACAGCCGAGGTTCGAAAAATAAGTGTCGCTGAAGTGGTTGCGGCAGCAAAATCAGGGGAGTTAAAAGAAATGTTCGGTGCCGGTACGGCAGCCGTGATTTCTCCAATTTCCGGTTTTGGACATCAAGGCACGGATTATGAACTACCTGAGTTGGAGAATAGCTATGCCATGCGATTGAAAAAGCGTATTACGGACATACAATACAACAGGGCCGAAGACAAGTTTGGATGGCGCTATAGCGTTATCTAATAAAAAAAGCGCCGATGGCGCTTTTTTTATTTTTTTAAGATAGCTTCAATATTCGGTTTAAAGTAATTGGGTCCCTTAAGTACTTTACCGTCTTCACGATAAATGGGTTTTCCATCTGCACCCAACTTGCTCATATTGCTCCTCTGAATCTCTTCAAAAACTTCTTCAATTTTATATTGCATACCATGCTCTAAGATTGTTCCGCAAAGTATATACAACATGTCGCCTAAAGCATCTGCAACTTCGACCAAATCATTGTTCTGGGCGGCCTCATGATATTCCTTATTCTCTTCATCCATCAAATTAAAACGCAATAAATTCTTTGCTTTGCCCAAATCTGCGGTCGGTTCATGCTTAATACCAAGTCCGAATGCGGCGTGAAATTTTTCTACCGCAGCTATTTTATCTTTCATTGTATAAATCAATTAAATTTGCGCTAAAATAAATGTTTTATGTTCAGCACCGGACAATTGATTTTTGCTGTATTTTTTGCGATATCTTTTATAGCTCTTATCGTCTTCTCTTATAAAAAAGATAAAAAAACACATTTAAAGAATTACAAAGGTGTGGTTTGGGTGCTGTTTTCGTTTGTATTTTTCTTAATATTTCTCATTTTAATTAAATACTTACTTAAAAATTAACAAGAAAATTACCTACACCACAAAAATTTAGACTTTCACAACATAATAAGGCTATTGAACGTATAATATAAGAAAACACGTACTTTTGTAGTGCATAATCAACAAAAATCCATGATTACATTCTTTAGCATTCTTCTTGTATTGTTTGGCATTAATGTTTTGCTTCTGCTATTTAGTTTAAAAGGCGTATCCGGAAACAGTAAAAAGAACATTCAATCGATTTCTACTAACGCTGTTCCTAGGCTTCATCCTGAACAATACTCGAAAACTGCCTACAAAAAAGCCGTTTAATTTATACCTTTATAAGGATATAAATAATATGCTGGTCGAGTCATTATTTTAAAAAGACTGTCACTACGGTTTGTATTCCTCTCCTTTGCATGAATTAAGGACAAGTAAATGAAGCAAGTCTTATTTGTATTTATAGGTGGTGGTTTAGGTAGCGCACTAAGGTTCTTAATAGCAAAAGCCTTAAACCCAACTTTTCAAAATTTCTTTTTAGGCACTTTCTTGGTTAACATAGTAGGCTGCCTGTTAATAGGTCTTATACTCGGTTTTTCAGCGAAAACCAATTTTCTATCTGAAAATCATACGCTTTTGCTAGCTACCGGTTTTTGTGGGGGCTTTACAACATTTTCGGCTTTTGCATTTGAAAAACACTCTTTATTAAAATCTGGAGAACTATTTCATTTTTCAGTTTACACTCTTTTAAGCATAGCCATAGGTATTATGGCTATCGCACTTGGGCTATGGCTTACCAAGTCTTAAATACTTTTTACCTCTATCATTCAAATACTTAATTACCTAATCGAGTTTATTAAACCGATTATCTGGTTACATGTTTACTAAACTTTTTAGTAGAATCAATAATAATATATTTTTTGTGTATTTAATTTGAGATACCCCTAAAAAAATAGGGGTATATATTTTTATGTAATAAAAATATGCATCATACCCTCATTAATTTAACCTTTATTTGAGTATTAATATATATTTGAGCAGTTAACTAACAAAATCAATTATGAAAAAAGTCGAGGCAATTATTCGAAAATCAAAGTTTGATGAGGTGAAAAAAGCACTTCATGAAATCGAGGTGAACTTCTTCAGTTATTGGGATGTAACCGGAGTAGGCAATGAAAAACAAGGTCATGTTTATCGTGGTATTTCATACAGCACTACAGATATTCAAAGAAGATATCTTTCAATAGTGGTATCTGACGAATTTCTAGAAAGAACCGTAAACACATTATTAGAATCTGCAATGACAGGTAATGTAGGAGATGGAAAAATATTTGTCTCTGAAATCAGTGAAGCATACAGAATTAGAACCAAAGAAAGCGGTCACGCAGGAATCAACTAAAACTAACCAACGAACACTTTTAATATGGAAGCAGGATTATTTACAGCAAATAACGTATGGATGATGGTTTGTACCGCACTGGTATTCTTCATGCATCTAGGATTTTCTTTTTTGGAAATCGGACTAACAAGACAAAAAAATACAGTCAACATTTTATTTAAAAATGTTTTTATCATTACCGTTGGGCTTTTACTTTATTATATCGGAGGCTTTAACCTAATGTACCCTGGTTTTGAAGAGGGGGCAACTGGCTTTTTCAAATTTGCCGGTTTCGGTATTGCGGCACCAGAAAATGGCATGACACCAGAGTACGCAGATGGAGGTTACACATGGTGGACCGATTTTCTGTTTCAAGGAATGTTTGCCGCTACCGCAGCTACAATAGTTTCTGGAGCCGTTGCTGAACGTATAAAGCTTGGTGGCTTTATGATTTTCACTATTATTTATGTAGGCCTAGTGTATCCTATTGTAGGGTCATGGCAATGGGGTGGGGGATTTCTTAAAACTTTAGGAAACAGCCCAGAAGAAATTGACTTAATTAGACAAGGTGTAGAGAATGCCCCTGATGCTGTTGGATTTTATGATTTCGCTGGATCGACATTGGTTCACTCCGTTGGGGGATGGGCAGCTTTGATTGCAATTTTCTTACTTGGAGCGAGAATTAGTAAATTCGGTGAAGATGGAAAGCCAAAAGCGATACCAGGTCACAACTTACCATTAGCCGCAGCTGGGGTCTTGATATTATGGTTAGGGTGGTTCGGCTTTAACGGAGGCTCAGTTTTATCAGCCGATCCGGCAGCTACTTCTTTAGTATTGGTAACGACTTGTCTGGCAGCCGCAGCTGGTGGTGTTGCAGCATTTTTAACCTCAACTGTACTTTATAAAAACTATGATTTGACCATGTTCTTAAATGGTATTTTAGGTGGTCTAGTCGGTATTACAGCAGGTGCGGACCAAATGTCACCAAACGAAGCGGTCATTATCGGGCTAATTGCCGGGGTAATCATTGTTTTGGGTGTGGCATTAATTGACAAGTTAAAGCTTGATGATCCTGTTGGGGCGGTTGCGGTTCACTTGATATGTGGAATATGGGGAACTTTAGCCGTAGGCATTTTTGGCAGCTTGGCTGGCATGGATCAATTCTTATATCAGTTAGCAGGTGTTGGAGCAGTCGCAACTTTTTGTTCTCTTACCGCTTTAATCATTCTATTTACAATCAAAAAAGTGGCAGGCTTAAGAGTATCAGAGAAAGAAGAACTGGAAGGTTTGGATATTCATGAGCATGGCATGGATGCATACCCTGATTTTAGAATAAACGAGCATTAAATCTAAAAAAGGAAACGGAGCACTTGGCAGAGTGCTCCGTTAATAACCTTTTCAACAAATTAATCAGTTACAATTAAACTCAGAAATTTAATAGCGCATTAGCTGCGCCCTAAACATTGAAATATGAAAACGATTATAAATACAAATTTCGTAAAAAATTTATTTTTGGCAGGTTTTGCGTTAATGTCAGCAGCTTCTTTTGCACAAGAGGAAGAAGAAACAGAAAAGAAATTTACACTTGGGGGTTCGGTCGATACCTATTTTAGAACTAACTTAAGCTCAACAGATGTTGGCGCCCAAAATCCGGGGACCTCTTTTGCAGATGGTACCGGCTTTAATCTAGGTATGGCTAATTTAATTGCCTCTTACGAGAGCGGTAAAGTAGGTGCCGTGGCCGATTTAGTTTTTGGTCCAAGGGGAGATGCCGCTGTAGGTGGTGATATTCCTTATGTAAATCAACTGTACGCATATTGGAATGTTTCCGAAAGCACTACACTTACTTTCGGTAGGTTTAATACATTCTTAGGGTATGAGGTTATTTCCCCAACAGGAAATTTCAACTACAGTACTTCTTATTTATTCTCTAGCGGTCCTTTTTCACATGTAGGATTGAAGGCTGATTTTGCCTTATCAGATGATTTTAGTTTAATGCTGGCCATTATGAACCCGACTGACACCAATTTTAATTCAGGAACCGGAGCTTATTCTTTGGGTGCACAACTCGGTTACTCTGGTCAGTATTTGAATTTTTACTATGACGGCGGAGAAGTCCTAGGGTTTGAAGTTGACTACACTGGCGGTGTTGATTTATCTGATGACTTCTTTTTGGGGATAAATGCGGCATTAGCTACAGACGAAGGAAATGGTTTTTACGGCGCAGCATTGTATCCACAGTATAAAACAAGCGAAGCGTTCACGCTTGGCTTGAGAGGTGAATATTTTCAACCAACAATTGACGGTATCGATACAGGAGATATTCCATCCGTTTTAGGATTAACATTAACAGGGAGCTATAGTGTGGACAATTTAACTTTTAAACCAGAAATTAGATTGGACAGTTGGAGCGATGATGCTCCGGTATTTTTTGACAATGACGGAGAAGCAACAAATGGATTGTCTTCATTCTTAATTGCAGCAGTCTATTCTTTCTAAATAATAGAGGACATATAAATTCTTAAAGTCCTCCAACGGCATGTTGGGGGACTTTTATTTTTTATCGAAAGCCTTTACTCCTGCCATCACCTTAGTTTTCAAATAATTTTGCCTTGGCACTAAGGGGCAGGAGTATTTTTTATTATACGCACAGTAAGGATTATAGGCCCGATTGAAATCAATAATAATTGTATCCCCTTCCGGAATCGTTAAGTCTATGTATCGGCCTCCTCCATAAGTTTCATCACCATTGGTTTCATCTAAAAAAGGCAAAAACAAATAGTCTTTATATTCTTCCTTTTCTATAAGACTTAAGCTTTGATAAATTTCAAGTTCATGTTGTTCACCGTTAAGCGCAAAATGGGCTATACCATACAAAAGCTCTTCGGTTTTTCTATCCGTTGTTGTAGCCAACATAAAAGGCAGGGCATCAGGTGTTCGCTCTAACCTTGCCTCAATAACATAACTGGTGTCTGGTTTAAAGAAATCCAGCTCTTCAAAATCTTTTCGATACCTATCAGGTAAAGGTGAAGTTTCAGGGTCTTTGTACTCAGCATTCAATTCTTTTTGAAAATCTAGAATAGCAGCGATTTCTTTTGATGCATCCATTTCTACATCGCTATCAGTGTTATGGTATTTTTTATCTTGACCACAGGCCAACAACGAAAAGCTAAAAAAGAATAAAATTATCTGTTTCATACTACAAAAATACTAAGGATTTCCTTTTTAAATTTTTACCTTGAAATCCAATTTCAAATTTACAGGATGCGAAACATAGTTCTCATTATAATATTGGGTTTTATCCTCTTTGGATGTAGAGAAAAAATACCCGCAGCAGCTAAAAAAGAAAAAAGATATCTTCCTAAATTAGAACCAAATAGGTATAATGTAGGGTTTTTAATAATGGACGGAGTCTACAACACAGAGTTTACGGCACCATATGATATCTTTCAGCATACCCAGTACAGAAAAGGCATTAAAGCCATGAATACGTTTACCCTCGCCAATACGCTTACTCCTATAACATCTTTTGAAGGCGTTCGCATTTTACCAGATTTTGATTACACACAAGACGATATCCCCAATATTGACATACTGGTCGTACCAAGTGCAGAGCATCATTTAGATTCAGATTTAAAAGATACCGTTATGCTAAATTTCATTAAAAAAGTTGATAAAGACGCCCAGTTTATGACCTCACATTGCGATGGTGCTTTTGTTTTAGCCAAAGCAGGTTTGCTAGATAGTGTTGTTTCTACTACTTTCCCTAGTGATATTGGCAGCTATAAAAAGATGTTTCCAAAGTTGAAGGTAAAAGACAGCGTTTTATTTGTACACGATGGAAAGTACATTACCTCTGCCGGAGGGGCTAAAAGTTTTGAAGCGTCACTATATCTTTGTGAGTACCTCTATGGAAAGGAAATTGCAGCGTCTTTAGCAAGCGGTCTTGTAATTGATTGGAATTTATCGGAAGTGCCAAAATTTGTCAATCAGTGATTTTATAACGGGCCTCGTCAAAATACTTCTCTACTAATTTATTATACTCCGGTGCTATACGAAACAAAGCGGTATGCGCTAACTTATCAAGCCTCTCCTTATTTTTAAACCCTTTTTTAAAGGCTTCTTCTAAATAGAAAAGTGCCGTGCCATATTCCTCATATTTTGAGCTCAACGAAATCACATTCAAATAATATTCGTAATTTATTGGCTCAATGATAGTTTTGAGCATCGATAACAAAATCAAAGCTTCATCGTCAACAACTTTTTCAGACTTTACAATATCGATGTTATCTTCTATGAAGGCATTCAAAAATCCGTACAGGCGTTTGCCCATTTGTCGCTCAGCTTGCGTATCACCCTTAATAAACTTATTCAATTCGCCGACCTGATAATTCCACCAGCCCAAATTATTATAATTAGGTGTATAAATCTTCTTC
>CAYGUZ010000053.1:0-9361 GCA_964353215.1 uncultured Flavobacteriaceae bacterium | reverse complement strand
TGAACGTTCCCATTAATGACACCGGAATTGAAATACTTACAATGAAAGTGGTTCTTACATCATTTAAAAAGAAGAATAGAATAAACCCTGTAATAAGAATCCCTAAAATAATGTTGGTCATGGCATCATCAACAGAACTTTCTATGTACTCTGAGGTGTCAAAAGGTATATTTATAGCTACGCCTTCAGGTAAATTGTTTTGGATTTCTGAAACCAATTCCTTTACATCGGTTGCTACTTTTACTGCATTGGCATCCGCTGTTTTCATTACTCCGACGCTTACTATGTTCGAGTAATATTCATCTCCTTTTACATCATAGAACAAGGCTTTGCCCTTTGTTGTTTTGGTACTGTCTATAACCTTTGCAAAGTCTTTTATTTTCTTTCTTCCGGACGGTGTGGGAATGAAGGTATTACCTATTTCATCCACATCTTTAAATTTGCTTCCAACTTCAATTGAAGATACTCTATCGTTACTGTGATAACTACCTCCTGAAATTTTTTGGTTTGCCGTATTTAGATAATCTGCCAAGTCTTGCAGGCCCATTCCTAAATCATAGACCGACTCTTTGTTGGCAAGTATTTTTATTTCTCGCTCCTCACCACCCTGAAGGGTAATTTTTGAAACCCCTTCCAACTGACTTATCTTATTCTTAATGACCCTATCAACATAGTCATAGAGTTCGTTACCGGAAATTTTGTCTGAAGAAACGACCAAATCGATTACCGGAATATCCGATAATTTATATTTCATTACCAAGGGCCTTTCAGCTTCTTTAGGAAGATAAGGAAGTACGATATCCAACTTGGATTTAACGTCGCTGACAGCCTTATCGGGGTCGATCCCATGTTGAAATTGTACCGTTATAAGCGAAGCATCGGGCATTGAGTATGACTTGAGTTCCTTTAGACCGCTTAGCGTAGAGACCTCTCTTTCAATTTTGTCCGTAATCTCCCTTTCAATTTCTTCGGGAGTAGCCCCATAATTTTCAGTACTTATAGCTACTACCGGCAGCTGTAAATCCGGAAATAGGTTTACGGCCAGCTTGAAATATGTCAGCAAACCGAAAATAAACAAACTCAAAAAGAGCATGGAGGTAGTTACTGGCCTGTCGATGGCAAATTTTGTAATCTTCATTCTACTTAGTTCTAGGATTGAGTTGTAATTAAAGTTCCGTCTTCAAGTTTGTCCAAACCGGCGGTTACCAAAAGATCACCTTCTTTTAGGCCATCTCTGACTTGGGCATTTGTTTCGTTACGACTGCCAATGACAATATTTCTTTTAACCGCTTTTCCATTTTCTATTACAAAGGCATAATTCGACTTTCCTTGCTTTCTAAACGCATCTATGGGAATCCAAATACTTGGCATTGCTTTTCCTATTTCAACTTCCAATTCAACAGTGTTGCCCACAAATTGAATATCACTGTTTTCAAAGGTGGCGGTGACCAAAAATGCCTTTCTATCAGGATCGACCTGAATAGACTTCTTTGTGATTCTTCCTGATATAGGAGTTACATTATTGGCAATGGAAACGTTTGCTCCAATTTTAATTTTTGAAATATCTTCGGGTGTGACAAAAAAGTCAACTTTGGCATTGGTGGTCTGGGCAATACTGAACAAAGGCACACCCATACCAACTTCTTCTCCTAGATTGGCATTGACTTGTGTTATAATCCCGCTAAAAGGGGCAGAGATGATATTTACACGTCGTAATTGTTGAACCGCTTTTGATTGGAGATCCAAGTGTGCTTTTAGGTCTTGGACCGAAACTTTGGAAGCAGCTCCCGCTTCATACAATTGCTTTTGACGGTCAAGATCTTGCCGTACTTTGTTATATTCGATTTTAACCTGGTCTATTTGTAATTGATGGTCCAAAGGTGGATACATAACAATTACTTCTCCCTTTTTTACTTCCTGACCGGGAATGGCATTTAATTTGGAAATCACACCTGATTGTTGCGCAACAAATGTGGTAGCTTTTGAATAACTTAAAGTGCCAAAAGACGACTTAGTTTCTTTTATACTTTCTTCTTTAAGCACCATACTTTCTACATATACTTTTGGATCTTCCTTTTTTGAAGATTTTGTTTTTTCTTCATCACATGACATAACGAATACCAGTGATAGAATACTTGTTAATACACTTATTTTTTTATGCATTGTTCTTTGTTTTAGTAGTATTTCAGAATACTATGTAGTTGATAATTTTGATAAACTCCTTCTCGTAAGCCTTATCATTAAACACTTATTTAATTTTGATTATTCTAATATTTGGGTGATAGTATTCCTGGCTTCTAGTTTCTTGACCCTAAACTGTAGATACCTGATTAGTGCAACCATCTTCACTTGGTTTTCTTCCATCTGCTTTACGGTTTTTTCTAGTTGTTCTTCTTTCTCTTTCATAATGTTCAATTCAACTAAATGACTTGTTCTGTTTTGATTTCTATTTTGAAAATTTAGTTTTGAGTACCTGTAATTCTTCGTATTTGAAGTTTTGCGATATGCAAATCAAGGTAGGAGTTCAGTAGCTCCAATTTTCCTTGTGTTAATCGTAACCTACTTTCCTTTAATTCTATTGGGGTTATTACTCCAAGGGTTAGCTGTTTGTTTAGTATTGCCAACTCATCTTGGCTTAAGCGAATAGTTTCTGCGTGCAATTCTATGTTTTCAACCGCATTGTTGTAGCTATTTTTCGCGTTCTGCAATTCTTTTAAAAACGTTTGTTGCGTTTGAATGAACTGATGGGTTGCACTTTCCTTAACAATTCGGGACTTGGCTATTTCAGCTTTGTTTCTTCCACCTGAAAATATTGGGATACTGATGCCAAGTTGCCCAAAAAAGAGCTGGTTGGTATTTTCACCAAAGTTGAATTTATTGTCCTGCGAACTAAAATCATAGCCAGCAACCAAATTGAGTTTTGGCACCCAAAATTTCTTCTGAGCACTTATTTGATGCTCGACAATTTCAATTTCCTTATTTAAGGCTATGAGCTGTGGTTGATTCTCAAGACCTTTCTCGATTACACCCAAAAAAGAACTGTTTTGAATGGTTTCCAGGTTGTCGGTTAGGATTAGTTCACTGGTCAAGGGCAGATTTGCCAGCACTTTTAATTCATTCAACAATGATTTGTACTGAGCTTGGGCGCTTTTTAAGACCGGAATGGTTTTTTGGTACAGAATCTCAAATTGCTGCAATTCTAACTTACTTAGGGTTCCAGTTTTATACATTGTCTGAACCTGATTGTATTGGGACTTGGCCAGATTTGTATTTTCAATCAGAACATCAATACTTTCTCTAGTAAACACCGCGTGCCAATAAAGGGAAGCTGCATTGGCTTCCATTTCGTTGATATTATTCTGATGATTTAGTTTGCTTAGTTCTTCAGTCAGTTTTACGATTTTAATTCCAGCAAATATTTGTGGGTCGAATAAGGTTTGATCTAAAATTGCATTTACACCTACCGTGTTATTAAAATTGGTTCTGAACTTTAGGGAACCGCCATCAGGATCATTTATAAAGAGAAAGTTTTTATTAAAATCTCTTTGGTAACTTCCATTGGCAGCAATATTTGGCAGAATGGCCGCCTTTGCCATGTTGACTTCCTCACGGGCGATGACGATCTGACTATTGCTTAACTTCAAGTCCAGATTCCCTTTTTTGACGAGGACAACATATTCTTCAAGTTTTAATTCTTGTGAATGTGAAGTACCGGTAAGTAGTAGGAAACTAAAAAATAGTAGTACATATAATTGGAGTGTTTGCTGTTTCATTTGCTTCAATATTTAATACGATTCTAGGTCGTTTTAGAATTTGAAACAAAAGTAGATTGGCTATCGGTCGAAGTTGAACTGCCCTATAATACAGGACAAAATATTTTGCGGAAAAAGTGTCTTGATTTATCGGGAATCCTCTTGATTGGATTTATATATCGATGAACGCTTCAGGAAGACCCTTGAAATTTGATAACTTCAGAAGGCACCCTTAATGTGTTTGGTTTTTTAAAAAAGGTGTTTTACCACCTCTATAAGGCCGTACACTTAATCCTAAATGAATGAATGAAAACCATAGTTTTTTGCACTCTATACATAAAGGCTTAATGAACGTTGGCAAATAGTGAAAATAAAACCGTAGGAACTATTTTTCTGTTTATTTAACCGTGGGATAAGAACATAAATCTATTGACTTTGAAATAAAAAGATTATTCTTAGTACCTAGAAATTTTTGACAAAGTTTGACGAGAATAGGTATGGCATATTAGGATGAAACAACAACATGCTCATACGGATTAGTCTTTTTTCTAAAATCAGATGGTGTCATTCCCTCTTGTTTTTTAAATAGCCGGGTAAAATAAGACTGGTCATCGATCCCCAATTCCCAAGCGATTTCTTGAATAGAGAAATGTGTTTGAAACAACATGATTTTTGCTTCATTTATTAAGGTTTCTCTAATCCAGGTTGAAGGAGATTTTTGTGTGTTCAGTTTAATAGTTTTATTCAAGTGATTGGGGCTTATGTGAAGCATATCAGCATAGTCTGATACTCGATGTATGGAATTTACCTTTCTGGCCAGTAATTCTTTAAATCGGGTAGTAAGTTCGACCGTGGCTTTATTTTTACGATCTGTTAGCGGCAAATAGTTGAGATTTAAATCACAAAGGACGGCGATAAGGTAGGCTTGGATTATTAATTTGTTGTGCAGACCATTCTTTGCATATTCAACCAGAATTCGTTTTAATGAATGGAATAGATGTATGGCTGACTCACCTTGAAGTTTAATAACCGGATTTCCCCAAATTGTTAAAAACTCAAACGTATTTAAAAAATCTCGACTTCCTATTAAAAAATCTTCGTCAAATGCACAAATATGTCCTTCGACTTCTTTACTTTTTTCATCGTAATCATAGCTAAACACTTGTCCTGCTGGTATAATTACACATTCATTGTGGTGAACTTTTATGGAGTGACTTCCGACTTTCATAAAAATAAACCCGCTTTTTAAAAAGATGAGCGTATGCTTGTTTGCCCTTACTGGAGTTACCGAAAACTTTGGAATTCCAGTTAACTCTTGTAGCTTGGTTATGAAGAAATGCTCATGGTTTAGATTGAACACATCGTTTTGTTTCAGGCCAAAACTTCTAAAGGATTCCAGCATTTTATCTAGTTTAAGTGTTTTACATTTCGAAACAAAAATCGAGTGACTTACACTTAATTTTGATTTGTCCTATAATACAGGACATAATATTTTGCAGAAAATGTGTTCTGATTTATTGGAAATCAGTTGGATTGGTCAATATACCTATGAACTTATTTGTAGAGACTTAGATAATTTACTAGCATGAGAGAGTAACCGAATTAGATACTTTATTTGAATAGTATCTTACGTTGTTCCAAGGTTAGCAGAAGTCTGTTGGTAATACACCAATCTTTGAATTAGCAGTTAACGATTGCTTTGGACACTTATTTTTTTTCGGTTCTAAACACTTTATCCCAAATGAAGGTATAAAAGCCATAGTTTTTATACTTCAATTCATGATGGGTCTTGTGAAAGTAAGTAGTTGTGAAAATAAAAACATTAGAATTGGTGCGCTTTGTATTTAAATGAGTGAAAACACCATAAATCCAATTGAAACTTAAAAACAAAATGAATCCATAGATATTAAAAGAAAAAAGTAACGTTATTACGGTCAAGAAAGCTCCTAAGAGTAAGGACTCCCATGCCGACATATAGTATAGACTAACGCAATTAAACTGTGTTGAATGCTCATGATGCTTTGTGTGAATCTTCTCTAGAGCACTATTATTGTGGGAAGCCCAGTGAAAAATATACATTAAAAAGTCCATTATCAAAAACAAGCTTATAAACGATAGCCACATGTTTGAGTTGGTAAAAACAATTATTCCTTTGGACCATAATATAAAACCAGGTATTGCGATTACTATGTTTATAAAAAGTATACCTAACGAGGATAGTACCTCGTTCTCTGAAACGGTCGTTTCATTTCTATGAAACCTGTCCCATAGTATGCTGATAATCAGATTTGCGGAATAAGCAATAATATTCATAATTATCAGTAAGGGAAAAAATAGTGTAGGGTCTTTTAAGTCCATAAAAATTTTAATAATTATTCAAATTTATGATATGAGTTATGAAGGACTGCTTCTATCCGTAAAATTAGCTTTAAGGTCAAAATATTTAGTTGAAGGAATTGTTAAGTCTTTAAATTCAGAGTTTTTTCCATTAACGGTCTTAGCTAAACTTGAATGAATTAATATCAAGTCTTTTTTATTTAGGTTTTTTCAAGCCATTTTATAGAAAGTACTCCTTTCATATATTTCATTGTTGCACAACGTTTTGTGTATGAAGGATTGGGAATATAGAAGCAATTCATTTTCGGTTTATCTTTAACTATATTATTAGAACTAGATTTAGATTAACCATTTATTGCACAATGATTTATACACTTTGTTGCCAGTAGTTTTTAATGACTATTTTTCAAATTACAAGCTTAATTTCTTGGATTATAATTTAGTAATTGTTCTCTAATTTCTTCCATAGCTTTTTCAGTTACTGCATCAACGTCTCTATTCATTAAAATAATTACAGCATTTTGTTTGTCTAAATCAAAATAAGCACTAGTAAACACTCCGAGGTCAGAGCCAGAATGACCAATAAGACCATTTGGATTGTCTCTCCAAAAGAAGCGTTGTCTGGTTGATATCGAATCAGGAAGTTGGAGGTTGAACATCTCGTTAAATGAGTTTTTTGATAACAAGTTGTAGTCATTATTTTTTCCGTTATTGAGCATTATATCTATTAATATTGTCAAATCCTTAATACTAGCATTTAGTCCACCATCTGGATATTGTGGATTTCCAAAATGAGGATATTCAATAAAACTCTTATTCTTTAGAGGTGGATTGAAAATTTTCGAAATCAAAAAATTACTTTTGGGTGAATTTGCATCTACGCATAAGTTAAAGAAAGGAATACATTGTCTTACATTATAACGCTTTGCCAATTTAGCTAGCTCAAAATCAGCCAGTCTCCACCCTGTATTTTCCATTCCTAAGGGTTGGAAAATTTCCTCTGAAGAAAAATCAGCAAGGTTTTTTCCTGTAATTGATTCCAAAACTAAACCAGCAACCCCCGCACCTAGATTACTATAGTCTCTTTCAGTACCAATAGGAATATTTTTGAAAAATTCAGCATTTTTATAAAGGGCACCTTCTGGAGTAAGTAGGTTTTTAATGTGGTCAGAAAGTGAAATTTCAGAATCTTGATTAATTGCATATGTGTCTATATCATAATAATCATTTATACTAGAAGTATGCGTAGCTAAATGACGAGCAGTAATTTTATTTGAATTAACTTTTGGGTTATCTATTCTGAAAGGTAAATATGAATTGATGTCTTGGTCTAAATTTAATTTTCCTTGGTCTACCAATCTTAATAAGGCAATTCCTAAAATAGGCTTACTTATAGAGGCAATATTGAATGGGGTGTGTATGTCAATTTTCTTTTGATTATATACATCTGCATAGCCGTAGCCCTTTATTAATGTAACTCTGTTATCTTTAATTACCGAAATAGCCATCCCTGGAATTGCTACTTCTTCCATTTTGGCTATAAGATACTCGTCAATATTTCTAGCATTGTCGCTTTTTATTTCTTGCCTTGGTAAAAGGAACATAATTAGAGATAAAGCAAGAATAAACAATACAGTAAATTTTATTTTTTTCATTTGAGTATGTTTATCATTTCAACTTTAAAGTCGCTTAAATAAGCCTAATGATGGCTTTGGTCTTGAATTAAGTTTTTTTCTCAAATTAATGGCAACAACTAGATATAGTTAATAAATATAGCTGTCTTATAGGCACTACTAGTATTTGGTGTCAGTATTAATTGTTATTCTAAATTCTGCTGCTGAATTTGAGAGGTTAACATTTTTTCCTCTTTTTCGCCTTAAAATATTCTTTACTAGAGATATACACAGTTTTGTGAACTTCGCAAAAAACTATGGTCTTTTCTTTATTGGTGAGCAAAGTAGTTTTTACAATTTCCACTTCGTTTTCTTGAGTGACTCTATTCTTTATATCGTCAAGCTCATCCATTGAATAGGTGAAATCAGCATATAGGTTTTCTTTAGCGGGTCGCTTAAAGGAAATTTCAGCAGCTTTGTCCCAAACTATAAATTCTTCCCCAATGAGATGAATCAATTGAACCATAGGGATTGGGTCTACGGCAGAAAACATACTGCCGCCAAATATTGAGTTCACGTAATTTTTATTTTTGTAACTAATCGGGAGTTTGATTTTCACTTCTAATAAATCCTTTGAAACATTAGTAATTCTAGCAGTGCTCCTTCTATACATTGGGGAAAGATTAAAGCCGTATTTAAAAAGCTTAGGTTTTCCAATATATTTCGAACCTATTTCCGCAATTTTTTGATAGAGTGACATTTATATTTTCTTTTCTTAATAACAGCCAACGATTTGATTTAGTTGATCACTTCTAGTGTTCTTTTCATGAGTTCAGTTCTTTAATAGATTCGATTATGGTTTTCGCTGGCTTAGAATTTAGTTTCAGATTCCTCTAACATTCTCCATACATCAATAAATTCCTTTATACCTTCTTTTTTTAGATCGGTGTTCACAATCAAAATTTTTCCAATATTGGTTTTGGTGTTGAAAAACATATGGGTCGCAACGCCAGGGTCTCCTCCGGTATGACCTATTTGTCCCTGGGCAGAAATACCCATAAAAATGCCCATGTTATATTCGTCATTATAAACACTTTCATTTCTTTCGTTATAGTTTTCATCTGTTAATTGTGGTTTAAAAAACTCTTTATAGCTCTCACTATTTAGGATTTTTCCATTACCGTTATATCCAGAAATTAATTCTATTAAATACTTTCCCAAATCCGTTACAGAAGTCATTAACGCACCATCGGCATAATTTACTAACTGATAAGGTGCTAATTCTGTACGGCTATTGCTGTAAAGCTTTGAATGCATTGGGAAATCCACTTCATCCGAAAACCAACCTGAACTTGACATCCCTAGAGGATTTAAAATATGGTTTTGAGTGAAAGTATTGAACGAAGTTTTTGTGGCATTTTCAAGAACCACTGCGGCCAATCCGGCTCCTATATTTGAATACTCAAAGATTACCCCAGGTTTCTCTTTTACAAAATTCTTTTTCTTGTACCATTTTCCCCCTTGGCTTAAAATGTTTTCCAAAAACTCGTTATGAGACATCAATTCATTGTGTGAACGAAAATTTTTATTCGCCTTTGCATCAGTAATTTCATTACCTCTCAACACATACCCATACTTCTCATAATACGAGGGGTCACG
>CAYGUZ010000052.1:4458-9392 GCA_964353215.1 uncultured Flavobacteriaceae bacterium | reverse complement strand
GTTTTGGTGGCCATGCATCTGTACTTAAAAGATGAGCTTACCGAGGTAAGAGCAATGGTACAAAGCCTTTTCGATTTGCTCCTAAAATTGGCCGAGAAACATCAAAAAATATTACTCCCAGGGTATACCCATCTTCAAATTGCAATGCCTTCATCCTTTGGGCTTTGGTTTTCAGCTTATGCAGAAAGTCTCATTGATGACCTATACTTTTTAGATGCCGCCTACAAAATGGCCGATCAAAACCCTTTAGGGAGCGCTGCAGGCTATGGAAGCTCCTTCCCTATCGACCGTAGTTTTACGACCCAAGAAATGGGTTTTAAAACCATGAAATATAATGTGGTCGCTGCGCAAATGAGCCGAGGGAAAGTGGAGAAAGCCACAGCTTTCGGAATGGCCAACATCGCCGCGACCCTTTCAAAACTGGCTATGGACATCTGTTTGTACATGAGCCAGAATTTTGATTTTATTTCATTTCCCGATGAACTCACTACGGGTTCTAGTATCATGCCCCACAAGAAGAATCCAGATGTTTTTGAATTGGTTCGAGGCAAATGCAATAAGCTGCAATCCATTCCCAATCAATTGACTTTAGTGATTAATAATCTCCCCAGTGGCTATCATCGTGATTTACAATTGGTCAAGGAAATCATTGTGCCAGCGATTCAAGACATGAAAGCGTGCCTTGAAATTCTGACCTTTAGTCTTAAAGAGATTCGGGTCAATGGAAGTATTTTGCAGGACCCTAAATATGATTATTTGTTCAGCGTAGATACGCTAAACGAAATGGTCAAAAATGGCATGCCGTTTCGTGATGCTTATAAAACAATGGGAAAGGCCATCGAAAATGGAAACTTTAAACCAAAAAGGGATATTTCGCATACCCACGAAGGCAGTTTGGGCAATTTGTGTTTAAATGAAATTCGACGAAAAATGGATGCCATTTCATAGTATTATCGCCATAAGTATTTTCACCATAAACCGGGATAAATACAAATGCTATTCTTTAGATATTTGTATTATTCAATTTCTTCTTAAAACTAGGGTGATATAAAATCAAACGTATCGATTCAACTATGAAAACTAAAAGATATTTTCTTCTTTTTATTTTTAGCGGAGCATTACTTCTTTTGAATTCTTGCAAGCAAGAAAGTCTAAAGCGAACGGAACGAGACATTTCAGGCGAAGAACCATTTAAAAGCATTGTTGGCAAAACCTTGACTACCAAACAAAGTTGTTATATCGGTAATTACGACGATAGTGCTGATGATGTTTATACAATGGCCATGAACGAAGATTATTTTTTGAACGCCAAACCTATTACAAGCTAGCGGTGGGCACCAAAATCAATATCGATAAAACCGTAATATTTCAAGGCGAAGGGTCTCGATTTGCCCTTAAAACTATTGTTGGTTCTGTCTTCATTCCCGAATTGAATAAAGAAGTACCTTTTGAATATGTGTGGCGACCAGAACCCCCTGACAATATTGGCGAGAATCGTTTTGATTATGAAGTATATCCGTTGGCCCCTTGGCAAGAACATCCGTTGCCATTCAAGTATAGCATATATGATACTAGTTTTTCTGAATACAATTGGCCCGCCAAGTCCCGCAACCAATTGTTCAACGATTTAATGGAAACGATACCTATAGCCGAAGCCATAACTGAAAATCGAGATTTTTCAAACACCACTTTTAAAAGGTCGAAAAATGAAGATGAAAACTATTATTTTGTCGGTGAGTCAGGCACCATCCCAAGAAATCAATTATATCTATTACAATTGGATATGATTCATAGTAAGTTTTTCGATACAACTATCAAGTTCAGTATTGGTAAAGATTGTAGACTACACTTATCTCAAAACTTTAGCACTGTAATTTTAACCGGCCTGTTCAATAAAGACCAAATGATAAGTAGTTTAGTCAATTATGATCTTGAAGGAAATTATATAGGCCATATAGATATCACTGTTTCCAATCAACCTTCAAAGGCGATCTTATCATCAGATTTTTCAGCTCTTATGACCGAAAAACGTATACATACCTTAACCAACGATTCAAAGATTGTAGTTCACCAAATAACCGAAACCGGAGAAGTCATTAGTACTGTCGAAAATGGCCAAAACTTAGACCTCCACGAATGTTTGTATGTAAAAGACAATGGCGAAAGAGTTGAATAAGCCTCTATCATAATTCTATGAGAACTGTATTATCTAAAAGAAGATAACTATGGAAATACCAAAAACCGCAAACGATATTCAACCCGGTAGATTCGATACGTATATCTATCAATTTATAGAAATCAAACAAAACCAAGTTCTATATCGCGAAAAGCCCATTACAGATAAAAACAGAAAACCGCTACCCCTTGACGCCCCGTCTTTCAAAGCCTTATGCACAGGCTATTTTGTAGATAAAAATGGTGTTTATGGGTTGACCAACATCGTAAAGAGCCATTCAGAAAAATTTTATCTCACACCTATTCAGAACGTAGATATAGCCAGTTTTACACCCATCAATCTGTACTATGCGAAAGACAAAAGCAATACCTATTTTGCGGACAATGGAAAAGTCATAAAGGGAACTGACTTCGCACCTCTTTACAGGTTCATAGAAGATGAAAAGACACAAGTAATACGACTTTCAAAAGAATCTATCTTTAAATCAGATGTGGTCTTGAACGATACCGAGGTCTATTACAGAGGTAAATTACTAAAGGATGCCGACCCCAAATCATTTTGTCAAGTAGGCAGAAAGTGGTATAAGGATAAGCACCATGTTTATTTTGTAGATGCATATCATATTACCAAGTATACCGATTTTGACCCTGACACTTTTATTTCATTTGGTTATAACGCGACGGACAAATACACTTCTTCGGCAGAAGTAATTCATAACAGTGCTACTGAATCATTAGTGAATTTTAGACCCTATAAAGAGTTTTTTGAGCGAAACCCTCACCTGAATGACTACTGGTATTATAAGGCAAAAGCGAGCCTCCTTTCTCAAAAGAACAAAAAAGCCACTCCGATAGGCAGTGGTTTTTTCAAAATCGACGAAGCCATATACTGCTTAGAAGATAACCGCGATAAAAATTTGACTCGCATAAAAGATGCAAACACCTCAAATTTCAAGTTACTCGAACATGGTTACGCCACCAATGGTAAGTCTCTATTTCTAATACGAGATGAAAATTGGTCATACCACCTCAGCTTCCGACAAATTGAATTGGCCCCAAAACACACTCTAGAGGTGCTTTCAGACGCTTGGGCTTATGATGGAAGTTTTTTCTACTATAAGGCTCTAAAAAAATTCAAGGCGGACAGAAAAACCTTCAAAATCCTAAATCATATTCATGCCTATGATAAAAACGGACTCATCTTGGAAGGAGTTCGAAAAAAAGGGATTTCAGTCACGAAGAATATAAAATCACTTGGGGGTGCATACATAAAAATTGAGGATACCACCTATTACATGGGCAAGCCGAGAAAGAACAAAAACATTGATGATTCGAGACTAAAATCAATTAACGATTTTATTATCATGGGGGCTGACGGTAGTGCATTCGATCATGGAAAATACCGAAAATATATCGGCGATTTTGAAAAGTTCAAACTACTTGAAAATGGCAACTGGGGCGATGGCACATTGGAATGGCATATTGGCCCTGCAGGCATAGAAGCTGTTGAATAAGTTTATCACAAAAAATTGTAACCACTAAATAAGTAAAAAACCATTCCATGGTTTATAGGGTATTTTTAAAATACGCCAATTATTAATTTTAAGTGTCGTGAAATAAATCAAATAGTGTTAGAGAATCATAGTTAATACCTATATTACAGTAATAACGGATAAGTTCAAAAAAGTTTGGAATTCATACTTCATCCTGATATCTTTAAATGCAGCTAATCCTCGTTTCCCCAAAAATGTACAGATTTTTACCATTATATTTTCTCTTATTTGGTTTTATGGTCATTGCCCAGTTACCAAAATCTTTGGGCCAAAAAGATTCCATAGCGGTTTCAAAGGCTAACTTTTACCTAAAAAAGCTTCGAACAGAATATAAAAATGGAGATTACCAAGCGCATAAACTATATAGCGATTCGCTTTATACACTATCCAAAGAAAAAGGCCTTTCAAAGTTTCAGATTTTGGGAATGGTAAACCAGGCCGTATTTCACAATAATAGTGGGGAGCAAGAAAAATCCATACGTTTATATAGAGATGCACTAACCTTAGCAGAAGACATACCAGAAGACTATAGAACAAAAATTATTGTTCTTGTTAATTTGGGCAATGTGTACACCAGTATTGAATCGCACGAAAAGGCCATTACTATTATGAACGAAGTCCTCTCGATGTTGGACAATCATGAGGACAATCCAAAAATTAGGGCGGCCGCCTATAATGGTCTTGCCAACAACCATGAAAGTCTTGGCGAAATAGAAAAATCTTTAAGCTACCATTTTAAGTCCAAAAAATTAGGAGAAGATATAGAAAATGAATCTATCGTGTTAACAGCGCTGAGCAATATAAGCGATACTTACCTGAGACTGGAAGAATATGAAAAAGCTAGAGAACATATTAAAAATGCCCTATCCATTCCCTACGCACAAAAACCCACCAAGCAAAGAGCCTGGCTGTTATTAAACTTAGGTGTAGCAGAGCATGGATTGGGAAACAATACGAAATCTATTGAAGTTTTTAAGAAAACGCAAGAATTGGCCGCAAGCAAAGGTCTGCCCAAGATTGAAATGGAAGCTTACAAACATATGGTCGATTCCTATAAAGAAAATAAGGATTTTAAAAGTATGAGTCTTGCCAATGAAAAATTCTTGGCTTTACAGAACAAAATTCTAGAAAATCGCCAGAGTGCTGCAAAAATGGATTTTGAAGAGGACATCTCAGCTAAAAATGCGATTATAAAGTCCAAAGAAT
>CAYGUZ010000052.1:0-4448 GCA_964353215.1 uncultured Flavobacteriaceae bacterium | reverse complement strand
GGCTTCTTCTTTGGAGCGGGGTATTTGCCAGTATTTTGGCGATAGTTTCCCTATTGTTTTTTATAAATCACAAAAGGTTTAAGAAAGAGCGGGCATTGCTTCAAGAGCAATTTATCTCTATTAGGGATAGTTATCAAAATCAGACAGAAAATTCTTTTTCTGATTATACAGAATCTAAAAAGACAAGAATGGCGGTTTATAAAAATTCGTCGCTGACCAAAGAAGATTTTACCACGTATAAAGGGCAATTGTTACGTTATATGGCCGAGCAAAAACCGTATCTCAACAACGAATTATCGCAGTCAGATTTAGCTTCGCAATTAAACATTAGCAGCCACCATTTATCGGAAATCTTAAATACTGGTTTTGATCAAAACTTCTACAATTTCATTAACTCTTATCGGGTTCTAGAAGCACAAAGACTTATGGAAAAAGATGAGTTTAAGAACAGTAAAATTTTAGCAATTGCTTTTGATTCTGGTTTTAAAAGCAAAACTTCTTTCAACAGGGTTTTTAAGGCTCACACAGGTACCACACCTTCAGAATATAAGAAAAATCTTACGTATTAATGCCCGAAAACAGTGAAATTTACCAATAAACTGGTCTCACTCCCTTGAGTGGTACACTTTAAGCAATATTAGCTTTTAACATTGCGTTAGTTGTAAGCATTAACCAGATCGCAAGTTGTATGACCAGATTTCTACTTTTCTTCATCAGTCTTTTTTTTAGTTTTTCTATTCAAGCTGCCGATATTTTTGTTGACCAATCGGCACCCTCTGGTGGTGACGGCTCAACCTGGGCATTGGCCTTTCAAACTATTGAAGAGGCCGTTGCAGTTGCAGTCTCAGGCGACACCATTTTTATTGCTGAAGGTATTTATAAGCCGGAAAATGAAATGGATATCAGTATACCCTTAGATATACGGGGAGGCTACCCTCAGGGCGGTGGAATTCAAAATATAAATGTTAATGTAACTCAAATTCAAGCAGACTTTGACCCAGGTAATTTATTGTTGAGGATTTTTGATATTGGCACAAGTGCAGATTGTTCTATTGAAGGTCTGCGGTTTTATAATGTTAGATACGGTATCGAAACCCGTTCTAGTCTTATCCTAGAACAAGTAGAGTTTGAACAATTCTCCAATTTTGGAATAAGGGTTGCTGGCGCAATATCCTCTTGTTTCATTAACGACAGCAAATTTTCTGATTTCACTGGGACCGCTTTTTCCCATAGTGGCGCAATTACAAATCTAAATATATCAAATACCATATTCCAAAAAGGAACAGGTAGAATACTCTCTTTAGACAATGAAGTTAGCAACTTTAGTTTCACAAATATTATTGTAAGAGACTTCAACACTTCCAATAGAATAATGAATTTTAGGGATGTTCCAAACCCAGGAACAATCTCAAACTTTAAGGCATACGACAATACCTTAACTAGCTCTGGATCCATACTTTTAATTGACAACTCCAACGTTACTCTGTCAAATGCCGAATTTCAAAATAATAATGGTCAGAATGGTACTCCCTGTATTCAAACTTCAGATGCAACGGTCAGTATTGATAATTCTATCTTTTCAGGAAATTCAGTAATTGGTAATGGTCCAAAATCCGTTTTTTTAATTTGGGATACGGTATTTACTGTAACGAACTCTAGATTTGAGAACAACCATGCTCAAGGTACATTCTCCGCCTTGGCTGACATTAGAGCTGATACCACTGACGCTCAAACCACCTTTGACAACTGTATATTTAAGGAAAACAGCACCTTAGGAAGTAGTCAACAGGGTATTATTGATGCTTCATATGATACCAACATTCTTATTAACAATTGTGTTTTTGATGCCAATTCAAGCCCTGGAGAGTTTGTAGTTGATTCATTTGCGGCTAGTGGGGTAGTCGTAACCAACAGCACCTTTATGAACCATAATGTCGGGCCAGGAGTCTTGAGCATTGATAACTTGGAAGGAGGTGTCGGTGGCGGAACACGAATTGAAGGAAATACATTTATAAACAACTCCAATACAACTGTTTCATTGACCAGAATGACAGATTTCCATTCTGAGAATAATGAGTATTACGGTACTACTTTCATAAATGTTGGCCGAACCGGCACAGGAACGATGACCAATGAATATTTTGAAGGCAATAACTCTGGAAGTCGCTTTATGCTCATAGACGAAGTGGACTTAACCATGACCAATACTGCTATGATTTCAAGAATGCAAAATGGAAATCATAGGTTAATAGATTCAAGTGGCGATACTTCTTTAAATATTATCAATTCCACTTTTTCAGCCACTGATTTTAATAATACCAACGTCAGTGTAGGTTTTAATGCAGATTTAGCTTCTACCCTAAGAAATTCGATAATATGGTCGGGCAGTGACCTTTCGCAAAGCGGTTTTCACGGCAACACCTCAAACCTTCAAGTGCGTAATTCTTTAGTTAAAAGTGAGAACCCCGCAGGTGCGGGAAATCTAAATGGCAATCAAGCTGCCAATGCACCCGTTTTCTTAAACCCAGAAAATGCTGATTTTAGGGAACAGCGTTGTTCCCCAACTGTTAACGCGGGCAACAACTCTTATACTTCTGAAACTACAGACCTCAACGAAGATGCCAGGGTTTTTCAAACCACAATAGATATGGGGGCTTATGAGATTCAAACCAATCAAAATGCTTCTTGTACAAGTCCGACCCTCCCCGCCTGCGTGGCTTTGACGCTACCTACCAACGGACAAAATAATGTTGCTGTGGATACCAACCTTAATTGGCCCAATGCGGCAAGGGCTGATGGTTATCGCATATCAGCAGGTACAACACCAGGGGGTAATGATATTATTGATAACATTACCGTCTTCACAAGCTTTTACAACCCACCTTTTGATTTTGAAGAGGGCGAAACCATTTATGTAACGCTTACCTCCTTTAATGAAACCGGAGAAGTTGCTTGTACAGAAGAAAGCTTTACCATTATAACCAATACAACTACGAGCAATCCGCCTTCTTGTTCTGCTCTCACAGATCCTTTTGATGGTGAGACTGATGTTGAAATTGATACTGATATCTCATGGAATTCTGTTTCAGGAGCAGACGGGTATTTAGTGACCGTAGGCAGTACTTCAGGAGGCAACGATATTCGTAATGCCTTTGATGTAGGTGACGTAACCACATATGACTTACCCCTTGACCTGCCCGAAAATTCTGAAATATTCGTTACGATAGTTGCATACAATTCAGCAGGAAATGCCACTGGGTGCACTGAACGTTCGTTTTTTACCGCGGTAACCCCATCAACAAATGCATTCGTTACAACCTGGAAAACTGATAATCCTGGAATAACAGATGACAACTCCATCAGAATTCCTACACAATCCTTGCTTACCTATAATTACACTGTTGACTGGGGTGATGGCAATATAACAACGGAAACAGGCGGGGCTACACACACATACGCAACACCGGGCATCTATGAAGTTGCTATCAACGGAACCTTTCCTGCAGTAGAATTTAATTTTGGTGGCGATAAAAATAAACTTTTAAGTATTGAGCAGTGGGGAGATATTGAATGGGAAACTATGGACGATGCTTTTAACGGATGTAATAACATGGTTGGCAATTTTACTGATATACCTGATTTATCTAGAGTTACAGATATGAGTCAAATGTTCTATGCCTGTCATTCTTTTAATACGAATATCAATGATTGGGACGTAAGTACCGTTACAAGTATGAACCAAATGTTTAGAGGAGCAAGAATATTTAATCAACCCTTAAATAATTGGGATGTTTCTAATGTGACTGAGATGTCACAAATGTTCATGCTTACTCTTGAATTTAATCAATCCTTGAATGATTGGGATGTTTCTAATGTGACTGAGATGTCACAAATGTTCAATAGAGCTAGTGCATTTAATCAACCCTTGAATCTTTGGGATGTTTCAAACGTGACCAACATGTTCAGTATGTTCAATAGAGCTGATGCATTTAATCAAGATATTTCAGGATGGGTTACCACAAGTTGTATTAATATGGTTACTATGTTTAAAGATGCGAACTCTTTTGATCAGAACTTAAGTAATTGGAATGTAGAAAATCTTTTGTTTGCAGATGAAATGTTTGATGGTATAGCGCTGTCTCTAGCAAATTATGATGCTTTATTAATAGGTTGGAATTCACAAAACTTACAACCTAATGTCAGTTTCAGTGGAGGTGACAGTCAATACTGCGATGGAGCTGCTGCTAGGGCAAATATGATTGCTTCAGCTACTTGGACGATTACGGATGGCGGAACAGCTTCACCAACCATAAATGATCTGGCAGACCAAACCCAGGCAAATAGTTATACACTACCTGTTATTACCGGAACCCAATTGACTGGAAACGAAGCATATTTTACCGGTCCTGATGGAACGGGAACCCAGTATAATGCAGGCGACACCATCA
>CAYGUZ010000051.1:0-9431 GCA_964353215.1 uncultured Flavobacteriaceae bacterium | reverse complement strand
GTATTTTAAATTCTGTATTAAAGGTTTTTGTAGGAGATAAATCAGAGAAAGATGTAAAGTCGATGCAGCCTTTGGTCAAAAAGATCAAGTCTTTTGAGCAAGAATTAGAAGCTATAAGTCACGACGAGCTGCGTCAAAAGACAATTTCTTTTAAAGCCAAAATTCAAGAAAACTGCAAAGACATCAATGATAAGGTAGCTGAACTTAAAAAAGAAGTCGAGGCATCTACAGATATCGATAGAAACGAGGAAATCTATACTGAAATTGACAAGCTTAACGAAGAAGCCTATAAAATTTCTGAAGATACCTTAAACGAAATTTTACCAGAAGCTTTTGCAGTAGTCAAAGAGACTGCCAAACGTTTTGCTAACAACGAAACCCTTACCGTAACCGCTAATGAATTTGATAGATCTTTATCCGGTTCTGCAGATTACGTAAGTTTAGAAGGTGACAAGGCCGTTTGGAAAAACTCATGGGATGCTGCCGGAAAAGAAGTAACCTGGGATATGGTTCATTACGATGTGCAGCTTATTGGAGGTATTGCCTTGCACCAAGGTAAAATTGCAGAAATGCAGACCGGTGAAGGTAAAACTTTAGTAGCGACCTTACCACTGTATTTGAACGCACTTTCAGGTAAAGGGGCGCACTTAGTTACGGTGAATGATTATTTAGCAAAACGAGATAGTGCCTGGATGGCCCCTATCTTTCAATTTCACGGGCTTACCATAGATTGTATAGATAAACATCAACCTAACTCAGAAGGTAGAAGGGCTGCCTACAACGCAGATATTACTTACGGTACCAATAACGAATTTGGCTTTGACTACCTAAGGGATAATATGGCACACACACCAAGTGACTTGGTACAAAGACCACATCATTATGCGATTGTAGATGAGGTCGATTCGGTTTTGGTAGATGATGCACGTACTCCTTTGATTATTTCTGGTCCGGTACCAGAAGGCGATAGACACGAATTCAACGAGTTAAAACCTAAGGTTGCGGATATTGTTCAAAAACAACGTCAACATCTTACGGGCGTATTGGCAGAGGCTAAAAAACTTATAGCCGCCGGCGATACCAAAGAAGGTGGATTTTTATTATTACGTGTTCATCGCGGATTACCAAAAAATAAGGCGCTCATCAAATTTTTAAGTGAAGAGGGAGTAAAACAGTTGTTGCAGAAGACCGAAAACTTCTACATGCAAGATAACAACCGTGAAATGCCTAAGGTTGATGAAGATTTGTTGTTCACCATAGAAGAAAAAAACAATCAAATAGAACTTACCGACAAAGGCATTGACTATATCTCTGGTGATATGGATAAAGAATTCTTTGTAATGCCAGATATCGGTGGCGAAATCGCAAAGATTGAAAATCAAGACCTTGATATAGAAAAAGAAGCCGAGCTTAAAGAAGAGCTTTTTAAAGAGTTTGCTGTAAAAGGTGAACGCATACATACCATGAGTCAATTGCTAAAGGCGTACACACTCTTTGAAAAAGATGTGGAATATGTTGTGATGGACAATAAAGTAATGATTGTTGATGAGCAAACCGGACGTATTATGGATGGCCGTCGGTATTCAGACGGGTTACATCAAGCTATTGAAGCTAAAGAAAATGTAAAGATTGAAGCCTTAACCCAAACTTTTGCCACGGTAACACTTCAGAATTATTTTAGAATGTACAACAAACTGTCGGGTATGACAGGTACTGCCGTAACCGAAGCTGGCGAATTCTGGGAAATTTATAAGTTGGACGTTGTGGAAATACCTACTAACCGCCCAATCGCCCGTGATGATAGAAATGATTTAATTTACAAGACAAAACGCGAAAAATACAACGCTATAATTGAAGAAGTCACCGAACTTTCAAGAGCAGGTAGACCAGTATTGATCGGTACAACATCAGTAGAAATTTCAGAATTACTTTCGAAATTATTGAGCGTTCGTAAGATTCCGCATAACGTGCTTAACGCAAAACTGCACAAGAAAGAAGCCGACGTGGTTGCTGAGGCAGGGCAAGGTGGTATTGTGACCATTGCGACCAACATGGCAGGTCGTGGTACGGATATTAAGCTATCCCCCGAAGTTAAAGCTGCCGGTGGTTTAGCTATTGTTGGTACTGAAAGACATGACTCTCGACGTGTAGATAGACAGCTCAGAGGCCGTTCTGGGAGACAGGGCGATCCTGGAAGCTCTCAATTTTATGTTTCTTTAGAGGATAACCTAATGCGTTTGTTCGGTTCTGATAGAGTAGCTAAGATGATGGATAGAATGGGGCTTGAAGAAGGTGAGGTAATACAACATTCTATGATGACCAAGTCTATAGAGCGTGCCCAGAAAAAAGTAGAAGAAAACAACTTTGGTATTCGTAAACGTTTATTGGAATATGATGATGTTATGAACGCCCAACGAGAAGTGGTCTACAAAAGAAGGCGACATGCGTTACAAGGTGAGCGCCTAAAGGTCGATATCGCCAATATGATATACGATACTTGTGAAGTGATTGCAGAGAACAATAAAATGGCAGATGACTTCAAAAATTTTGAATTTGAACTCATCAAATATTTCTCAGTTACTTCACCAATATCAGAAGAAGAATTTAATAGACAAGGTTTCCAAGAAATTGCAAATACAGTTTATAAAGTAGCTTATGAGCACTACCAACAAAAGATGGAGCGTAGTGCAACTGCAGCTTTTCAGGTAATCAAAAAAGTTTACGAAGACCAAACCAACAAGTTCGAGCGTATTGTTGTTCCTTTTACAGATGGCATAAAATCTTTAAACGTAGTCACCAACTTAAAAGAGGCTTATGATAGTAATGGCAAACAGTTGGTTACAGACTTTGAAAAAAACATTACTCTTGCAATAATCGATGATTCTTGGAAAACGCACTTGCGTAAAATGGATGAATTGAAGCAATCTGTTCAACTAGCAGTACACGAACAGAAAGATCCTTTATTAATTTACAAGTTTGAAGCTTTTGAGCTTTTTAAAAGTATGATTGATAAAGTAAATAAGGAAGTTATATCCTTCTTATTCAAAGGAGAACTACCTACAGAAAATACAAATCAGATTCAAGAAGCTAGAAACGTTAGAAGACCAAAAGAGAAATTGCAAATATCGAAAGAAGAAATTCCAAATAGCGATGAGCTAGCGGCGCAAAACCGAGCTGCAGGTCAATCTCAAGGTCAAAGACCGCAGAAGACCGAAACTATTGTTAGAGAAAGACCTAAAATTGGAAGAAATGAAAGAGTTACTATTAAAAATATAATGTCTGGAGAAAGTAAAGTCGTTAAATACAAACAAGCGGAACCCCTTATCGATAAAGGGGAATGGGTTATTATTGAAGGCTAAACTTAAAAAAGAAAAAACAATATTAATCAACGGTAACCAAATTTAGGTTGCCGTTTTTGATTATGTAGTAAAACATATTTAGATTTACACCATAAAATTAGCCCCAAACCTAACGTCAAAGCTTACTTTTAAGCCAAATGAAATAACCAATTTAGCATGAGCATTCCGACCAAGGATAATTATAGATTGCAAGATAAGATCCAATTGGTTCTAAAGGTGAATTATTTTGCCTGTCTTTTTTCTTTGGTTTTTGGTTTGATCTGTTTCTTTTTATTGGATATAAAAGGGGTCATACCCTACTTCTTTTTTGCTTTTTCGGGTTTAAATTTTATTAATACACTATTATTTAAATCGCATAAAAACCTTACCCTAACTTATAATATCACCTCTATTTTAGCAATGGTTTGCGGTATTATAACCACTTTATATAGTGGTGGAATCAGAAGCCCCTTTATTTTTGTTTTGGCCATAGTGGTTTTTGCAGGTTACGTAACCACTAAGGTCTATGGTAAAATTTATCTTATTATAAATCTTCTTTTAGTCGGTCTTATTTTTTTACATGATATAAGCACCCTTAATCATGCGCATGATACGATACCAGAAACCTCAAAAGATTGGTTCGCTTTTTTAAGTATTCTATTTGCCGTATACCTTTTAGGGGGAGTTTTTGGAAGAAATCTATTAAAGGCCCATCATAAACTATACAAATCTCGGCGTGAAGTACAGGCCCGTATCGAAGAAAAGGAGACCCTTTTAAAAGAAGTTCACCACCGCGTTAAAAACAACCTTCAAACGGTATCGAGTCTTTTAAGCTTGCAATCAAGGTCTATCGAAGACGATAAAATAAGTAGCATCATAAAAAGTAGTCAAAATAGAGTGGTATCTATGGCCATGGTGCACGAAATGCTTTACAAACGAGATGACTACTTATCTAAAATAGAACTTAAACCATATATAGAAGAATTGTGTGAATACTTAATCCGTTCAATTAAGGGTGGCACAAATACAATTGATCTAAAATTAGATATTGCCGATATTAAATTGAGTATTGATACCGTTATCCCATTAGGGCTCATTATCAATGAAACGGTCACCAATGCCCTAAAATATGGCTTCCCGGAAGAAAATTCAGGAGAAATACTGATCAAGCTAAGTGCCCAAGAAGAGAAAAAATATGAATTATATCTTGGTGATAACGGTATTGGTTTTCCTGAAAGTGTTAATCCAAAAAAATCTAAATCTTTAGGTTTAAAATTGATCCACAATTTATCTCGCCAGCTTAGGGGCACTATAGAGAGGGACATGGAAACAAAAGGAACCTACTACCGTATTGTTTTTGAGGAAATCATCGAAGAGTTTAATTCGGTCGATTAACTGGTTTTGTTTTTTTATCTTTAAAGGATAACCAAAAATGGGACCGACCAAATGTTCAAGAAACTACTTCTTGTAGCGCTATGTTTTAGTGGTACGCTTTCTGCTCAAGATTACTTTTACGAAAAATTTCATCCCTTTAATCCTGATATACCTTCGCCAGAAGAATTTTTGGGATACGGTATCGGAGAGCACCACACTAGACACGATTTAATTGTAAGCTATTTGACCAAACTGGCAGAAGTCTCAGAAAGAGCCAGCATATATGAGTATGGAAAAACTCATGAAGGCCGAAAATTGGTTATTCTTACCATTACCAACTCTGAAAATCTTAAAAACATAGATGCGCTCAAAAAACAACATTTAGCATTTACTGACCCTTCAAAATCTCCTACGAATTTTGATGATGTGCCAATCTTTATCAATTTAGGCTACAATGTACATGGAAACGAACCTTCAAGCTCAGAAGCGGCTTTGCTAACGGCATATACGATGGTGGCCTCACAAAACCCTGAAATAGAGAACTACTTAAAGCATTCTGTCATTTTTATTGACCCTACCATTAATCCAGATGGTAGAGATAGGCATACGCAATGGGCAAATACCTATCAGGGGAATCCACTTGTTGCAGACCCCCAAGACGTCGAGCACAACGAATATTGGCCTATGGGCCGCACCAATCATTATTGGTTCGATTTAAACCGTGATTGGCTTTTAGGTATAAACCCCGAAAGTCGAGGAAAATTAAATTGGTATCATGAATGGTATCCTAATGTAGTAACAGATTTTCATGAAATGGGTAGTCAAAGCTCTTACTTCTTTGAACCGATGAAAACCAATGGATCTTTAAATCCTATTATGCCCAAGGAAAACTATGAGGACTTAAATAATCTCTTTGGCAATTATTTTTCAAAGGCTCTTGATAGCATCGGCTCTTTTTACTTTACCAAAGAAGTATTTGACGGCACTTATCCCGGTTATGGCTCTTCCTATCCTGATTTGCAAGGAGGTCTAGGTCTTCTTTTTGAGCAGGCGAGCTCGCGAGGACACAAACAAAAAACGGCATTCGGAGAAATTACTTTTCCTTTCACCATAAGAAATCAATACACCTCTAGCATAACTACAGTAAAAGCTGCTGTGGAAAATAAAGCCTACTTGAGAAAATATCAGCAAGAATTCTTTAAAAGTGCTTTAACCAATTCAGGGAAATCAAAAGTAAAGGGATATTCCTTTAGAGATGATTACGATAAAAATAGGGTTAAGGCTTTTATTGATAAACTGTTCCTTCATAAAATTGATGTATATGAATCCGGAAATAGTTTTGTAGTGCCGACAAAACAACCACAATATCGTATGGTCCAGACCATGTTTGAAACCTATAATAAGTATCGGGACAGCGTCTACTACGATGCTTCGGCTTGGTCCGTTGCTAATTTCTACAATATGAAATATAAAGCAGTGACCGGTTTAAATCTTGGTCAAAAAGTCATTAGCACGGACAGTTTTATTGAAACTAAAGCATTACAGAAGTCAGATTATGCCTACATCATCGATTATGATGATTATAATGCAACGGCCGCTTTAAATTTTCTTCAACAAAATAACATTATAGTTTCATCATCTTTTAAACCGTTTAGAGCAAAAACTTCAAACGGTGATATCTCCTTTAACTATGGCGCATTAGTAATCCCCGTTAGTCTGCAAAAAAAAGAGGCCAATGAAATTTATAAATTAATTGAAAAAGCCCAAAAGAAATTTAAGGTACCTGCCCATGCCGTTGAAACCGGCTATAGCTTAAAGGGTATAGATTTAGGTAGTCGCTATGTATCGCCCATTAGTAAACCAAGAGCTGCAATGTTAATTGGTGATGGCATCCGTTCTTATGAAGCGGGAGAAGTATGGCATTTATTGGATACTCGAGTTCATATGCCGATAACCAAAATTCCGATGCGCAACTTTGATCGAATCAATTTTGATAAGTACAATACTTTAGTAATGGTTTCGGGTAGGTATAATCTATCCAATGCCCAACAACAAAAAATCAAAGATTGGGTCGGTAAAGGAAATACGCTAATTACCATTGGCACAGCCTCAAAATGGGCTATCGATAAAAAACTGGTGAAAGAAGAATTAATCAAGGTAGATAAAAAAGACTCCACCGAAACGGTTAAAAGAAAACCTTATGTTGATGCACCTGAAAATATTGGTAAAGAGGCCATCGGTGGCGTCATTTTTAGGGTAGATTTAGACCTTACCCATCCTTTGGCTTTTGGCTATAGAGATACTCAAATTCCGGTTTACAAAAATAATTCGGTATGGATAGCTCCAAGCAAAAATGAATATGCTACGGTGGCACAATATGCGAAAAATGCACTTATTGACGGTTTTATCACCAAGAAGAATAACGACGAATACTTAGAACAATCAGCCTCTTTGATAGTAAGTAAAATTGGCAGGGGGCGTGCGGTACTATTTGCAGACAATCCCAACTTTAGAGGGTCTTGGTACGGTACCAATCGACTATTTTTAAATGCCATGTTCTTAGGAGATAAGATAAGAATTCCTGAATAACCAACTATGAAAAAAACACTTTCTGCACTATTCATTTTATTTGGATTGATGGTCTTCGGACAGGAACAACTACGTGAAGGACCTTTTAACCAGCTGATCATAAGGGGAGTAACCCTAATAAATGGAAATGGGGCACCCCCAAGGGGACCTATTGATATAGTAGTTGAGAACAATAAAATTGTAAAAGTTCAAGTTGTCGGCTACCCTGGAGTAGCAATTGATGATACCAAACGACCTAAATTAAAACCTGGTGGAAAAGAGCTTGACTGTTCTGGTATGTATTTACTACCTGGGTTTATCGATATGCATGGCCATATTGGTGGTGTTGCACAGGGAGCGGAATACGATTATGTGTTTAAACTTTGGATGGCACATGGCATAACTACAGTTAGAGAGCCCAGCGGACGCGGAATAGACTGGACATTAGATTTAAAACGAAAGAGCCAAAAGAACGAAATAATTGCACCCAGAATCTTTGCCTATACTGGTTTTGGACAGCAAACAAAAGATTTCAATCCGTTGAACGATGCGCCTATCTCAACCCCTGAACAAGCAAGAAAATGGGTCAGAGCTAATGCTGAACGTGGCGCGGATGGTATAAAATTCTTTGGAGCATCACCCGAGATTATGGCAGCCGCCTTGGATGAAAATAAAAAACTGGGGCTGCGCTCGGCATGCCATCATGCGCAATTAGATGTAGCCCGGTGGAACGTGCTCAACTCTGCCAGGGCAGGCTTAACGAGCATGGAACACTGGTATGGACTGCCTGAGGCACTTTTTGAAGATAGAACCGTTCAAAATTATCCGCTGGACTATAATTACCAAAATGAACAAAACCGTTTTGAAGAGGCCGGGAAATTATGGAAACAAGCCGCAAAACCCTATTCTGAACATTGGAACAATGTAATGAATGAACTAATAAGTTTAGATTTCACCTTGGACCCGACCTATAATATTTACGAGGCCAGTAGAGACCTACAAAGAGCAAGACGGGCGGAATGGCATGAAGATTATACATTGCCTTCGCTTTGGGAATTTTACCAACCTAGTAAAATTAGCCACGGTTCTTACTGGCACGATTGGGGCACGGAGCAAGAAGTAGCGTGGAGAGAAAACTACAAGCTTTGGATGACTTTTATTAACGAATATAAGAATAGAGGTGGCCGGGTAACTACTGGATCTGATTCCGGGTTTATTTTTCAATTATATGGGTTCGCCTACATTCGAGAAATGGAACTCCTCAGAGAAGCTGGTTTTCATCCTTTAGAGGTAATTCGTTCTGCAACCCTTAATGGAGCCGAAGCTTTAGGAATTTCAGACAAAGTAGGTACCGTAGCTGTGGGCAAATTAGCAGACTT
Source organism: uncultured Flavobacteriaceae bacterium (assembly GCA_964353215.1). GTDB lineage: Bacteria > Bacteroidota > Bacteroidia > Flavobacteriales > Flavobacteriaceae > Croceitalea. Next base: position 772 of record CAYGUZ010000051.1, on the reverse strand, counting down.
TGCCATAGTTGAAGAAAATCCGCTAAAAAATTTAAAAGTACTCTATGGTACCGGAGCTATTAAACTAACCAATGATAATGAAGTTGTTCGGGTAGGTGGCGTAAAATATACTATTAAAGATGGTATTATTTTTAATTCAAAGGCGCTTTTAGAAGATGTAAAAAGAACGGTGGCAAATGAAAAAGAAAAAATAGATTATAGTTTAAAGCAGCCAGGCATTAAAGAATAATTGATCAAGCAATTTTAGAAACAGCTTCAGTTTCAAAAATCAAAGCTTTTCTTACTCTCGTATTTTTCAATTTATAAACTCTAGTAATCTTGTTTTCTTCTGTGAATCTTATCTTGTCGCCAACTTTAACCTTATTAGTTAACACAATACCTATTTCAATAGAGGCTACCTTTTTATTGCCATTTACATTTTGAGCGATTGCAGTTACCCCGAAGAAAAGTAGAAATGTTAAGGTTAAGAATATTTTCATGATATTGGGTTTTGTTGGTACCAGAACGCAACACAGCTACTTACTTATGGTTTGATTCGTTGAAAGACACTAATTAATCGTTAAGATTATTTTTTGAAAGTATATTCTTACAGAGAAAAACTATAAATCCTCAATTCGGCAAACAAAAAACTTTATAAAATGCCTTTCTTAAGCAAAAACTCGACTATAAAATACAGAAGATAAAATTAGGGGTACTAATAATTGCTATTTGGAACCTACTGATATTACTTTTAGTTTGTATTGACAAAAACTAGAGTAACAATACGTATGGC
>CAYGUZ010000050.1:0-9465 GCA_964353215.1 uncultured Flavobacteriaceae bacterium | reverse complement strand
ATACAATACTCTTTAAATCAAACTTTTACCAAAAATATGGTTTTGTTGACAAACAGAAGAGAACTATTTATTAATAGTTTTTCTTTTTAAAGGAATTTTTGCCAATGCAATCTTAATTTAGATATTCAACTAAAATTCAATTAGAAAATAATCAACTATTATTCAACACAAAACTGAACTAATCAACATTAAAATTACATTTAGTTATTAGTATTTCTATGTTGAAAACAGTTGTTAACCAGTGTTATTAAATTATTCAACTAATTGATTTTTAAATCTATTGAACAACTACAACTTGTCAATAAACCTTAATATTTGTTAAGAGCAAGTAAAATTTGTTTTTTTTATTACACCTTTTAACAAACAATCATAACAATCATTTTTAGTTAAATTTTAAGAAAAAGAAAATAATGATATTATAATATGTTTATAAAGTCTAAATGAAACGATTCTCTGCGTAATTTAAGATTCACGAATTATAATTTGTAATTTTCACCAAATAACAGAATTGAATGTCAAAGAAGAGAAAGAGAGCTAAAAGCCAGCGAAAGAACGAGATAACAAAAGGCATTTTTACAATACTTGAAAAAGAACCTTCAAAAAGTTTTAATTATAAACAAATTGCTGCAAAACTAAGTATAGATGATACCGAAGGAAGAAACGACCTTATAAAAAGGCTTGGTCAATTAAAGCAGAAAGAACGTATTGTTGAGGTAGAGCGTGGCAGGTATCAGAAAAAACCATCTATACATACTTTGATACAAGGTAAGGTCGATTTGACTTCTAGCGGCAACGCCTATATTTTGGTAGATGAAATGGATGACGATATCTTCGTACCAAAGCATAAGTTGAATAGGGCACTACACGGCGATACGGTCGAGGTTTTCTTAAAAAAGAAGGGTAGCGGTAAAAAATTAGAAGGTGAAATTTCAAATGTTTTAGAACGGAAAAAGGCCACTTATGTTGGCATCTTGGACAAACAAAAAACTTTTGCTTTTGTTCGACCTACAGATTCAAAAATGTATACGGATATTTTTGTTCCCCTTGAAGATATAAAGAAAGCAAATGATGGTGATAAAGTTCTGGTAGCTATAGGTAATTGGCCTAAAGATGCCGACTCACCTTATGGTAAAGTCATTGAAATTCTTGGAAAACCTGGTGAACATAATACCGAGATACATTCAATATTAGCTGAATATGGTCTGCCTTATGAGTTTCCTTACGAGGTGGAGCAGTTCGCTAAAACATTAGATACAAGTATAAAACCAGAAGAAATTGCTAAAAGAAGAGATATGAGAGATATCTTAACTTTTACAATTGACCCTAAAGATGCTAAAGATTTTGACGATGCTCTGTCTTTCAATAAACTAGAGAACGGCAATTTTGAGATTGGTGTTCATATAGCTGATGTTTCGCATTATGTACAACCCGATACGATACTTGAAGAAGAAGCTTATAATCGTGCAACATCGGTTTATTTGGTAGATAGGGTGGTGCCTATGTTACCTGAAATTTTATCTAATAATGCTTGTTCGTTACGACCAAACGAAGAAAAATATACATTTTCTGCAATTTTTGAGCTAGATGACAAGGCAGTTTTAAAAAATCAGTGGTTTGGTAGAACGGTCATCAATTCGAATGAGCGTTTTGCATATGAAGAAGCGCAGCACATTATAGAAACATCGGCAAGTACAGTACCCGATGAAATATCAATTCGTGACACTGGTTATTCTGTTGGTGAAGATGTAGTTGAGGCAATTTTAATTTTTGATAAACTTGCTAAAATTATGCGTTCGAAACGCATGGATTCCGGAGCGATTTCTTTTGATAAAATAGAGGTACGTTTTAATTTGGATGAAAACAGCAATCCTGAGGGGGTCTATTTTAAAGAATCTAAAGATGCAAATAAACTTATAGAAGAGTTTATGTTGCTCGCGAATAGAAAGGTAGCTGAATATATAGGAAAACAAAATCCAAAGAAAACATTTGTTTATAGAATTCATGATGAGCCCAATGAAGAAAAATTAATGGCTTTGAATGGGGTTATTTCAAGATTTGGCCATAGTGTTAATCTAAAGGATAAAAAGAGCATAAGCAGTTCTTTAAATCAATTACTACACGATGTAAAGGGTAAAAAAGAGCAGAATTTAGTAGATACCTTGACTATAAGAAGTATGAGCAAGGCGGTTTACACGACTGATAACATTGGCCATTATGGTCTTGCCTTTGACTATTACAGTCACTTTACATCACCAATACGAAGATACCCCGATGTGATGGTACATCGACTATTACAGCATTATTTAGATGGCGGAAAATCTGCGAACGAGGCGGTTTATGAAGAAAAGTGCAAACATTCTTCTAGTATGGAAATTTTAGCATCAAGCGCAGAAAGAGATTCTATTAAATATATGCAGATCAAGTTTATGCAAGACCACAGCGACAAAGAGTTTCTTGGAGTAATTTCTGGGGTTACAGAATGGGGTATTTATGTAGAAATTATCGAGAATAAATGTGAAGGAATGGTTCGTATTCGTGATATTAAAGATGATTACTATAATTTTGACGAAAAGCAGTACGCAATAGTTGGCGAACGTTCAAAGAAAGTATACCAATTAGGCGATGAAGTGTTTGTAATGGTAAAGAATTCAGACCTTGTTAAAAGACATCTAGATTTTTCGTTAATCGGTAAGAACAACTAATACTTTTTTGTAAAAAAATTTGTTTATGTTATTGAATATCAATCAGAAACATATATGAAAACTATTAGATTCATCTTATTTTTTTCTTTCTTTTCTTTTTTCTCCTTGTTGTTCGGTCAAGAAGAGAAAATCACGCAAGAACTTACACCTTTTAAAGAACTCAAGGCTTTCGATGGTATTTCTATAAAACTTATTAAGTCAGATATAAATCAAGCTGTCATATCAGGCTCAAATACTAAGAAAGTTGCTATTGTCAATAAGAGCGGAGTTTTAAAAATACGAATGGAAATAGATAAAATTTTCAGTGGTTTTAGAACTTTTATAGATCTTTATTATACCGAAGAACTTTTAGTTATAGATGTTAACGAAGATGCCTTAATTACTTCAGAAGAAACTATTGCACAAGAAATGCTTGAATTAAAGGCACAAGAAGGTGGAGAAATAAATCTTAATTGCCAAACAGAACAATTATTGATTAAATCGGTAACAGGTGGTGATATTATCACCACTGGTTTTTCAGACAACCAAGATGTTAAGATAACTACGGGCGGCACCTATGACGGAAAAGCCTTTAAAACAAGTTTTACGACCATAACCGTAAGTGCAGGGGGCAACGCCGAAATATACGCTACAAAATATGTCAAAGCAGACGTTAAAGGAGGTGGAAAAGTAAAAGTCTATGGTGATCCAGAAAAAATGGACGAGAAAACGGTTTTTGGAGGCACTATAGAACGACTGGAATAAAAAAGTAAATGATAGAAGATATACAGGCGGCGATTCCTTTAGGCTTTTTGTTAAGCTTTATGATTGGCCCTGTGTTTTTCGTACTCTTAGAAACTAGTGCAACTAAAGGTTTTAGAGCAGGATTGGCCCTTGATATTGGTGTTATTCTAGCTGATATTCTTTTTCTTTTCATCGCTTATTTTAGTAGCTTTCAATTGCTTGAAAACCTTAGCAACCAACCAGGACTTTATGTTTTTGGCGGAATGATATTATTGGTTTACGGAATTGTGATTTTTGTCAAGAAACCCACAAAGGAAGGAAAGGCTAAAAGCACGAAGGGAACGTATCTAAACTTGATGGTTAAGGGTTTTCTGTTAAACTTTATCAATATAGGTGTATTGGTTTTTTGGCTTGGGGTTTTAATAATCGTAGGGCCAAGCCTAGACAATGATCCGAATAGAATTTTTATCTTTTTTGGAACGATGCTTGCAGCCTATTTTATTACGGATCTATTTAAGATAGTACTTGCAAAACAACTGCGTAAAAAGCTGACCAAAGACAGAATTAAACTGATTAAAAAGGGACTTGGCGCTGTGCTGGCCATATGTGGTTTGGTATTGATAATAAAGGGATTTCTGCCCAAAGAGCAATTTAATATCCACGACGGTATTGAACGTATTAAAGAACAAAAAACCCAGTAAATTTACTGGGTTTTTTTTGAGGCATCGAGCGGATTCGAACCGCTGTACAAGCTTTTGCAGAGCTGTGCCTAGCCACTCGGCCACGATGCCGTAAGGCGCAAAATTATAAAATAAAATGGAGTTAAATGATTATTAAACGAATCATTTTCTAAAATGTAGTAACTAATGTTACGCGTTAGAAATTTTTCTGCTTTGAGGCATCGAGTGGACTCGAACCACTATAAAGACCCTTGCGGGGTCTCGCCTATCCATTTCGACCACAATGCCATTTGTGAACTACAAATCTAGAAATTTAAATGCACCACTAGAAACCATCATCATGTTGTTTATCTAGTATATTTCATTTTTATCGAAACGCTCTCTACGTCACCACCAATAGGGGGGTTTATTTTAGATACTGAAACTTCTGCATTTGAAATGGATTCAATTTCAGAAAAAACACGATTTAAAATGCGTTTGGCAACGTGTTCAAGAAGTTTTGACTTGATCGCCATTTCTTCTTTTACAATATTATTTAGATGTACATAATCAACGGTATCATCTAAACTATCAGATAATGAGGGTTTTGAAAGATCAGCAGAAACGCTCAAATCTACACGGTAATCACTGCCGATAATACTCTCTTCTTTTAAACATCCATGGCTGGCATGAACTCTGATATTGTTTAATTTAATTTCACCCATAGGTTGCAATAAAGGGTCAAATTTAAAGCAATATTAGTTTAGTAGGTACAACGGCAGTTACTAATTCCTTGAAAGAGATCTAAACCTACTGTTATAACATGTGTACCCGTACTGTACCCTATAATTTCGTTAGTTATTAGTTGATATGAATAACCAAAATAAAAGTTGTTTTTCTTTAATCCTGCAAGTGGCGCGAGATATAGTGGCGTTAAGGGCTGGTTAACATCATTTAAAAAACGATACGTTAAACCTAGGTAGTAATAGTCTTCATAATTATGAAAACGCACTTTTGCGTTTAAATCGGTAACCGAACGGCCATCACTTTCGAACCATTGAAAAAATACAGACGGCTCTACTTCAACTTTACTGTTCTTATTCTTAGAAAAACTGTATCCGACGTAAGCATAGTAGTTTCGTAGTGTATTTGGCTCAAAAGTTTCATTTAAATTAATAGAAAAGCCCTCTAGATTTTTCGGCAAAATATTTGAAGCATTTAAACTTAGGTAGAACTTGTCTAAACGATAAAGTACCCCAATATCAAAGTTGTGATTAACGGTAGCCCTGTCGTCAGTTGGTATTTGCCCATTTTCATCTCTAAAATTTTCAACATCGATCCTAAATTGGTTGAAATTATATGATATACCGAGGGATAAAAATTCATCGTCATAACGGTCTAGGGTTAAGTGGTGGGCAAAAGATATTCTGGCACCACGCTGTCTGGTGTTTCCGTTACTGTCATTATACATGAGCATTCCAATACCAGATCGATTGCCTATTCTGGCATCGGCCGCTAAAGTCTGTGTGTCTGGTGCATTTTCGATACCGACCCATTGTGTCAACCCGTTTAACCGAACTTTAATATGGTCGCCAACACCGGCATAGGTGGGAGACATTAAAAACGGATTATCTGCGATATATTGCGAAAGCTGAGGAATGGTAAGCTCCTGAGCTTTTGCACCGAAGGTCAATAGCATTAATAGTATTAAGATTTGGGTCTTTTTCATGGCTTATAGGTTAGCACTTTATCAATTTATCTGTACAAGGTAAAGTGGCCAACAAATTCTCGGTCATCGTTCTCCCCTTGTAGTTTTATTACATACCAGTAATCACCTGTTGGTAAATTATGCCCTTGGTACGTACCATCCCACCCTGTGTGGTCATGTCTCATTTCATCTAGCCTTCTACCATAACGATCATAAATTATTATTAGTATTTCTGGGAAGCCCTCAATATTGTTTGGCATCCAAGTATCATTAGTGCCATCACCATCTGGGGTAAAGAAATCAGGAATTTCTATATCTATAAACTCCATTTCGATTTGTGCAATCATTTCACAACCATTTTGGTCGACAACGCGTACAGTGTATATATCGGTTCTGTTTATGATGTAAGTGTTGTCCGTACCATTATCCACATCATCAAAATAGAATGTGTAGTCTTCAAGTCCACCACCGGCAACAGCTGTAATTTCATTAATGTTGTTTTGCTCTAATGTTAAGGTCAGGGGCTCAAAGTTTTGAATTTCGAATTCCACGGTATCGATACAACCATTAGCATGCGCTATAGTTAGGGTATGTAGGCCAGGCGTCATGTTTGTAAAATTAGGCTCCAACTGCATTGGATTGGAATCTAGTCCGTATAGCACATCTGAGCCAATAGATGGGTCTTCTAATACCACATTGATATAATTATCGGGAGTATTTCCTGAACACTCGTACATTGGTGTCACAATGGCGTTTAGGTTTACACCAGGCTCAATTTCTACTATGATGTTTTGTTCACACCCTTGAGCATCCCTTACGAATATTACATAAGTTCCAGCCGCTAAATCAGTAAACAAAGTTTGATCTTGCACAAAATCTGCGTCTGCATTTGAATTAAAGGCCGCACTATATGGCGCCGTTCCGCCAGAAACAGTTATTTCTATGGATCCATCTTCATCACCCTCACAGATTTCATTCACTATTGAGAGTGTATCAACGACCAAAGGTTGGGGCTCTTCAATGGTGAATTGGAAAGCTATAAAACAGCCGTTTCTATCTTGGGCAACAACATCATATACCCCTGCAGCCAAACCTTCGAATGTATTTACATCGTCAAACTGATTTAAGTTTGGTGTAATGGCATAGAGTATTTCACCCGTTCCTCCAGAAACTTCAACCGTAATGGTGCCGTCTTCAAGACCAGAACAAGTAACATCTGTTGACTCTTCCCTATCTATTTGAAGGGGAGCAGGGTCAACAATTAGTATTTCTGGAGAGGTTTCTTCACAATCTTCACTAACAACCCTAACAAAATAACTGTCGGCAGGCAGACCACTAAAAGTGTTTGACGCCTGAGGGCCTGCAATTAAATTGGTTAGTCCGGCATCGGTGTAGAGTTCATAACTATAATTTCCTAGTCCTCCGGTTACATTTGCAATTATAGTTGCTGAGGCTTCACCGGTACAGTTAATAAATGCCGCACTATCATCAATCTCTATTGTTAAAGGCGGAATAGGATCAACTGTTATTTGATTTGATAAAGGCACCTCACAATCGTTCACATCTCGAACAACGAATTGGTATGAGCCGGGTATGATGTTTGTAAAAACATGTGAATTTCCATTATTGAAGGCCTCCCATGAACTAGCCGTTTCATCATAATAGAAATACGGGGCCGTTCCTTCAGTTGCCCTTAAAATCAGCTCTGCATCATTGGTACAAGTTAGTTCTGCAGATTGAACAAGGTTAGGCTGTATTTCAGTAGGCTGTTGAATTTCTACTTGGTTTGTTGTAACATCACAATTCCAACCATCAACGACGGTTATGCTATAAACACCAGCTCCAAGTCCGTTAAAATCAGCACTAGTTTGAGTCCCTGAACTAAATATAGGCGTTGTGTCGCCAAGAGCAGCATACTGATTTAAGCGATACTCATAAGAACCGCTACCATCTGTTACAGAAATTGCAGATACCGTGGCATTGGTATCACCATAGCAAGCTAGCATTAACGGTGTTGCGGTAATATCGGCCGAAACCGGCGTTGCTGTAACCAATGTTTGATTATAAGTTCTTATGCAATTATTGTTATCGGTTACAGTAATGTCAAATGTCCCTGCAGATAGCCCTGTAAAAGTATGTACAAGAATATCGTTGATAGCATAAGTTTGACCAGTAGTTGTATTGGTCATTGCAACATCGTAAGGTTCGTAGCCCCCAACAATATTTATCGCAATTGCGCCTTGATCATTGGTACAGGTTACTGGTGCTAGAATACTAGGTGTTGCCAATAGTTCAGCATCTGGTGAAACAATGGTAACAATATTCGAATTGTCTGAACAGAAAGTACTTGCGGCATCGGTTTCCCTTACATTTACGTAATAGTTACCGCCATTAAGGCCTCCTATTAAAAGGGTTGGTGTATTACCGTTACCGGTTTGAACACTATTTCCCGCTTGATCAAAAACCTCATAATCATATCCTCCAGAATAACCGGTAATTGTAATTGTCAAGGCTCCCGAGTTATCATTATAACAGGTTACAGGTGTAGTTGCTACTGCGCTTACCTCAATTAAGTCATAAGGGGCTATGGTATGTATGGTGTCTACATAGCAACCTGTGGTATTATTTGTTGTTCTGAATGTATAACTGCCAGGCGCACTTACTTCAAACGTAGCCGTTGTGGCCGTATTTGTTATAAGGTTACCCGTTGGGTTTCCTATCGGAAGCAATTCAAAGGTATAGTTATGCCCTGTTGGATTACTTTCATTTACCGTTAAGACCACATTTTCATTAGAAATACATGTAATTGGGGTGGATGTAACTCCTACGGTAAATGTATTCAATGGCTGAATGTTTTGTGTGGGTACAACGAACAAACACCCTCTAGCATCTCTTATGACAATGTCGTAATTACCTGAAGAGGTCGTAGTATATGTAAATACATTTCCTCCAGTTGGGACAAAAGATCCGCCATTGACACTATAAAAGTAATCAGCGGTGCCAGTACCAGCAGTTATTGTCACTTCAATGGAAGCAGCCGAAACACCATTGTTCGGATTACAAGAAAGTTCAACAATATCAGTAACTGCAGCATCCAACGCCAAAGGCACATCTATGGTAATGCGGTCTGTGGCAACGCAATTTCTGTTTGAAGTCACTGTAATATCATAAGTTCCACCAGGTAAACCAGTAAACAGACCATTGTTCTGGGCAAAGGTGTTTGTTCCGTCCGTTATTTCAAAAACATATGGGGGATTGTCATTCACGCCCGAAGAAGCAGGAACAAGACTCACCGATATGGTACCGTCAGTCGAACCAAAACAACTCACATCTGTTTTAGTTGTTGTCAATAAAGTTACTGGCGTAGGCTCTTCCAACGAAACTGGTGCATCGGCAAAACAGTTCGGAGTTCCAAGGGTGTTGTCGGTTACGCGCACAATATAGTCGCCAAAGGCAACACCTGTGAATTGATTACCAACAGGAACTAAACCAGTATCGCTTAAATCTGTTCTTAATAACTGAACAGTTGACGAACCAGAACCTCCTAAAATGGTAAAATCTATTATACCGTCGTTAGCGCCACACGTAGGTTGGGTGTTAGGTGTTGCGGTTAACTGCAATTCAGGTTCAATGGTAATATTTTCTATTTCCCCGCATCCGTTGGCATCGAGTA
>CAYGUZ010000049.1:0-9488 GCA_964353215.1 uncultured Flavobacteriaceae bacterium | reverse complement strand
TCATGAAAAAATTAGTAACACTAAGCTTAGTATTATTTTCCGTTGTAGCCACAGCACAATGGGGAAAAAGAGTAAAAGGAAATGGTAAAACTGTAACCATAGAAAGATCTGTTGAAGGTTATGATGCGATTGCTGTTGCAGGCTGGTTCGATGTAAAACTAGTGGATGGTAACGAAGGAGAGTTGACCCTAAAAGGCGAAGAAAATCTTTTAGAGTATATCAAGACCGAAGTAAAAGATGGTAAACTAGTTATTAAAACTGAAAAAGGGGTAAACCTAAAGCCATCAAACTGGAATTCTGGAATTTACATTACCGTGCCTGTTCAATCCATAGATATGGTATCCCTTTCGGGTTCTGGAGATGTTGTTGGCGAAACCAAAATCAAATCCAACAACTTTAAAACAAGAATTTCTGGTTCTGGTGATCTTTCGTTATCGATTGAGGCAGAATCTGTTGAAGCTACCATGTCTGGTTCCGGCGATATGAACTTATCAGGAAAAACAAACGGCCTTGATGTACAGGTATCTGGTTCTGGCGATATAAAGGCGTATGATCTGGATGCCGAATTTGTTACTGCACAAGTATCGGGTTCTGCGGATATAAAAGTTACCGCCAATCAAATGCTAAAAGCTAGGGTTTCTGGATCAGGTGATATTCGCTATAAAGGAAATCCTAAGAAGATTGACACTAAAACGTCTGGTTCTGGCGATATTTCAAGCTATTAAGATTTTACAATCAAAAAACAATCACATCAATCAATAAGCGAGAAAGCCCTAACTTTTAAGTTGGGGCTTTTTGTTTACCCGCAATAATAAAAATACCCCTATCAAAAAGAAAAGCCCTAAGAAAATAGTGCTGTTACGCATACTACCTGTTACTTGGGCCACAGCACCATACATCAAGGTACCTATAACAATCCCTATTTTTTCAGCTACATCATAAAAACTAAAAAATGAAGTGGTATCGGTGGTTTCGGGCAGGAATTTTGAATAAGTAGAACGAGATAGGGCCTGAATACCCCCCATAACGATGCCTACAAGACCGGCAGCGATGAAGAAATCAGTCGGAGTTATAACAAAATAGGCATATACACAAAGAAATACCCATAACAGGTTTACCCAAATCAATGTTTTTACATTTCCGTATTTCTTTGATAAAAAAGCTGTCAAATACGCCCCAGCGATTGCAATTACCTGAATAATAAGAATACTTGCGATTAGACCAATGGTTCTAAAATCATCAGAACCCCAATCTACCTCCTCTTCCCCAAAATAAGTTGCAATCAACATTACGGTTTGCACGGCCATGCTATAAACAAAAAAAGAACCCAAATATCTTTTAAGTTTTGTTTGAGTACCCAGTTGTTTCCAAACCCCTTGCAGCTCTTTAAAACCATTTAAAATGATATTACGTCTTTCCCCTTCACGTTTGTAACCCTTTGGTAAATGTTTGAATGTATATTGACTGAATAACGCCCACCAAATGCCCACAGTGGCAAAAGAAATCTTCATCGCCTTCATTTCCGCAGGATTACCCACGCTATCTTCCAAACCATAGAACTTAGGGAACATCACCATGCTCAAGTTAAAAAGCAATAGCAATACACTTCCAGTATATCCTAGCGAAAATCCTTTAGCACTTATTCGGTCTTGCTGCTCTGGAAAGGCAATATCCGGTAAATAAGAATTATTAATGGCAAAACTTACCCAAAAACCGACAAGTCCAAAGAAATAACAGGCCAATCCAAAATAAATATGCTCTAATGAAAACCAGTATAATCCTATGCAAGAAATAGCACCTAGATAACAAAAGAATTTTAAAAATATCTTCTTATTGCCCAAATAATCGGCAACACCTGAAATCAACGGCGTAATTATGGCAATAAAAACAAAAGCCGCTGAAGTAACATAACTAATCAGTGGTGCCCTGGCTATTTCGCCCCCAAAAACGGTCACTTTTTCAATCTCGGCAACACGGAATAAAGCACCATAGAATATGGGGAAAATCGCTGATGAAATCACCAAACTATATACCGAATTGGCCCAGTCATAGAATGCCCAAGCATTCAATAACTTTTTACTTCCTTTTAAACTTAAGATGGACGTCATGTTTTATAAAAGTAAAAAAGCTGTTCCTTTCGAACAGCTTTTACTGATTTTTATTTTTTGACAACTTTATTTAAATGAGGTTACTCCAAATTTGGCCGCCTCTTGTTTTGCTAGAGGAGCCCATGCTGTCAAGTTGTTGATCCTGGTATCATTCGAAGGGTGGGTACTCATAAATTCAGGTGGTGCTTGACCTCCACTTTTCGCCTTCATTCTTCGCCATAACTCCGCAGCCTCGTCAGGGTTATAGCCTGCAATTGCCATAATTTGAAGACCTATTCTGTCAGCTTCTGTTTCATGGCTTCTGCTAAAAGGCAACATTCCTAAAACAGTAGATCCGATACCGTACGACTGATTGAATATGTTTCTTGCCTTCGGGTCTTTAATAGCTACATTACCAGCTACGGCCCCAAGTTGTTGCACCATACCCGCGCTCATACGCTGGGCCCCATGATCTGCAAGCGCATGGGCAACCTCGTGCCCCATAACGACGGCAACACCCGTTTCAGTTTGCGTTATTGGCAGAATACCTGTATAAAAAACAATTTTACCCCCAGGCATACACCAAGCATTTACGGTTTCATCATTTACTAGATTATACTCCCACTTATAGTCGTTCAAGTAACCGGGGTATCCATTGGCATCTAACCAACGTTCGGCCGCAGAAGCTATTCTTTGACCCACACTGGTAATCATCTGCGATTCTGCAGTACCTGTAATCACCTTGTTCTCTGTCAAAAACTGGTCATATTGCGCAAAAGCCATTGGAAAAATTTGGCTATTTGGCATAAAATTCAGCGTGCTTTTTCCTGTGAACGGGTTGGTCTTGCAAGCCAAAACAGCTAAAAATACTGCGATTGTTAAACTAAGCTTTCTCATAATGTGTAGTGTTTATAACTAGAAAATTACAAAATTTTATTTAGCCGAAATATACAAAGACGTAAAGTCTTTACTTATCTCAATACTGTTATTTCCGTTGAGTTTTACCGATTTAAAATCAACTTCATCATTGTCTATCTCTATCGTCTTTATCTTAAAAGGTAATCCATGAAAATGAAGCTTTATAGTTTCATATGCCGTTCTATAGGTTCCATCTTTAAATTGCTGAATGCTCAACCCTTCTTGTTTGCCCTTTAACCTAAAGTTTCGAAGACTATAGCGCCCTTTTTTGTAATCATAGCCATCTTGTTGGTCTTCATATACCGTAGAGGTTTCAACGCCGTCCTTAAAATAGACATCAACTTTCAATTGGTCTATTTCAACCTCGCCGACATACTGCTGAACGGGGTATTTAGGTATCATAGCACCTTCTTTAATAAAAAGCGGAATCTTATCAATTCCTGCGGACACCCACCTTTCGGCACCCCCCTCGACTACTTCATCAGTCCAATAATTATACCATTTTCCTTTTGGAATATACATTCGTCTCCCTTGGGAATTTGGCTCTTGCACTGGGCAAACCAATATTTGTTCACCAAAGAAAAATTCGTCGGTTCTAAAATGTGTCTGCGCATCTTCTTGATCATAAAAGACCAAAGACTGCAACATAGGCAGCCCTTCTTTGATATACTTATAAAACATGGTATATAGGTACGGTAGCAGTTCATACCTTAATTCTATAAACTTCCTAACAATATCGGTAACTTCAGTACCGAACGACCAAGGTTCTTGCTCACCATGATCACCACTTGAGTGCACTCTACAAAAAGGATGAAATACCCCTAATTGTACCCATCTAGCAAAAAGCTCTCCATTCGGTTGTTCTGCAAAACCACCAATATCTGAACCTACAAACGAATAGCCACTCATGCACATTCTTTGCATTTGCACATTGGCAATCCATAAATGTTCCCAGGTAGCAACATTATCCCCTGTCCATGTGGCACAATAACGCTGCGTACCTGAGTACCCTGCCCTTGTTAACACAAAAGGTCTTCTTGGAAAGGTAAACTTTTTCATTCCTTCAAAAGTGGCTCGAACCATCTGCATGCCATAAACGTTATGTGCCTTTCTATGACTACACGGATGACCATCATAATCGTGTCTAACATCAAGGTTAGCGGTTTTTGAAGGCACCTCCATAACGGCAGGTTCGTTCATATCATTCCAAACCCCGTGAACACCTATATCGGCAATCATTTCTTTGTAAAGACCTGCCCACCATTCACGCACCTCTGGGTTTGTGAAATCAGGGAATTTACATTCCCCTGGCCAAACTTTACCTTTAAAATGCGGTCCGTCGGCCCTACTGCAAAAGAAATCATTATCCATGGCCTGCTGGTATACCCAATAATCACGATCAATTTTAATGCCAGGATCGATCATGGTCACGGTCTTGAAACCATCTTTTTGTAATTCGTCTACCATTTTCTTTGGATTAGGAAAACGACGATTGTCCCAAGTGAAGCAACGGAAGCCTTCCATATAGTCGATATCCAGATAAATAGCATCACACGGAATTTTTAACTCTCGAAATTTACTGGCAATATCTTTTACTTTCTTTTCTGGATAGTAACTCCATTTTGATTGATGAAATCCCAAGGCCCACATTGGTGGCAGCTCTGGCACACCGGTCAAATTCGTATAAGACTCTACAACTTGAGAAATTTTAGGTCCGTAAAAGAAATAATAGTTCATTTCTCCACCATCTGCCCAAAAACTTGTAATGTTTCGCCGTTCATGGGCAAAATCAAAATGAGTTCTAAACGAATTATCAAAAAAGATACCATATGCACTATTTTTGTTCAAGCCAACATAAAAAGGGATTGATTTGTACAAGGGTTCTTGGTCTTTTCCGTAAGCGTAAGAATCTGTTGCCCAATTATTTATTCGTTTACCCTTTAGGTTTGTATGCGAAGCCTTATCACCCATACCGTAATAACTTTCAGCAGATTGAGTGACTTTACTCATTTTTACAATATTTCCGCCATAATCGTAGCTTTCCTCCCAATGAAAGCCTTGCTCATCTTCATTGATGATCTTGTCTTCTAAATCGGTAATCTGGACTTTTAAATTCGATTTTTTGACGTAAATCTTAATTTTACCCGTGGTAATTACGTATTCTGGAGGCTCTTCTTTAACATCTAACTCATTATACCCTAAACTCACGTTTTCACTTATTGCATACGAAAAGTCTGGTTCAAATACATGCTCTGTAGCGTATCGAAACCTTACCACACTATCGCGCATTACCGTAATCTCTAAAATCACCCCGTTTTGAGTTGTAAAATAAAGCTTGTCGTTATCTTGTCTAAACTCTGTAATCTGATTTGGGTACTGATTGCCCCGTCTTTCAATTTCAGTATTGGTAATCATAAGATATATTTAATGAGCCTAACAAAAGAAGAACATTAGACCGAGATTATGAAAAGATGTTTTCAACAGTACGTTAGCTATAACGTTATAGTTCTTTTTTGTCACTTAAAAATCTGCACGCTAAGCGGGGGCAATATGGTTTTGAACGAATATGCTCTGCCGTGCATTTCTTTTTTAATGGGTTTTACTATTTTATCGCCTACGCCGCTACCGCCGTATTTGGTATCGTCACTATTAAAAATCTGCTTTAATTGTGTACTTTTAGAAATACCAATGGCGTAACCTTCTCGAGGTACAGGTGTAAGATTGCAAACAATTACTAAATCATCTTTACTATCGTGCCCTTTACGAATATATGTCAATACAGAATTTTCACTGTCACCATAATCGATCCACTCAAAGCCCTCATTACTAAATTGTTTTTCATGCAAGGCAGGATAATCTTTGTAAACCGCATTTAAATCTTTAATAACATTCTGAATACCTGAATGAAAATCGTACTCGGTAAGGTGCCAATCAAGGCTTTGTTGAAAATTCCATTCTGATGTCTGGCCAAATTCACCGCCCATAAAAATAAGGTTAGCCCCCGGATGCGTGAACATATAGCCGAACAGTAACCTCAGGTTAGCAAAACGTTGCCACTCGTCACCCGGCATCCGGTAAACCAATGATTGCTTACCATAAACCACTTCATCATGAGAAAACGGAAGCATAAAGTTTTCAGTAAATGCATAGGTCATACTGAATGTGATATCATTCTGATGATGCTTACGATAAATAGGCTCTTTCTTAAAAAATTCTAGGGTATCGTGCATCCAACCCATCATCCATTTCATGCCAAAACCAAGACCACCAAAATGTACTGGTTTAGAAACCCCTGTGAATGCCGTTGATTCTTCGGCAATGGTCTGCACTCCATTAAAACTGGCATAAACTTCTTGATTCATCTCCCTTATAAAAGACATTGCCTCAAGGTTTTCGTTATTTCCGTACATATTAGGCTCCCACTCCCCATCTTCTCTTGAATAATCAAGATAAAGCATAGAAGCAACAGCGTCTACACGAAGTCCATCAACATGATATTGATCCAACCAAAAAATAGCATTGCTGATTAGAAAGGCCCGTACTTCGTTCCTTCCATAGTTAAAAATTAAACTTTTCCAATCTGGATGATATCCCCTTCTTCTATCAGGATGTTCATAGAGGTGTGAGCCGTCAAAAAAACCAAGGCCATGGGCATCTTCAGGAAAATGAGACGGTACCCAATCTAGAATTACACCTATACCAGCTTGGTGCAACTTATCTACTAGTAGTTTAAAATCTTCCGGTTTTCCAAAACGAGCGGTAGGGGCAAAATAACCCGTAAGTTGATAGCCCCAAGAGGGGTCATAAGGATATTCCATAATGGGCATAAACTCTACATGCGTAAAACCCATGTCTTTTACATAAGATACCAATTCATCTGATAGTTCAACATAAGAAAGAAAATCATTGTTCAGTTTTCTTTTCCAAGAACCTAAGTGTACTTCGTATACGGAATAGGGTTTATCTAAAGCATTATGATCGACTCTGGTATCCATCCAACTTTTATCTTTCCATTTGTATGGGGCATCCCAAACAATAGAGGCAGTTTTTGGTGGATGTTCGCAAAATCTAGCGAATGGGTCTGCTTTTTCGGTAACAATGCCGTCATTATTGGATTGTATTTTATACTTATAAATAGCGCCTTTAGCTACCCCAGGAATAAAACCTTCCCAAATTCCGCTAGAATCCCATCTAACATTTAATTGATGTTCTTGGTCGTTCCAAAAATTAAAATCACCGACAACGGCAACGGCTTTGGCGGTAGGCGCCCAAACAGCAAAGTAAGTACCTTTTATCCCATCAATCTCTAAAAGATGCGAACCCAACTTTTCGTACAACCGATAATGCTTTCCACCTTTAAATAAATTTATATCGAAATCTGTAAAAAGACTATGCGTAATAACCTCTGCCATGTTATTAAATTAAGTGAATTACAATATTAAGCATCTTTAAGAAAGATATACCCAATTAGCATCCAGAATTCAGAAATTATGAAGGTAAATTAAAAATGGAACGCTTTTTGATTCCTTGTCACACAAATGAAAGAATTATAACCATTTCAATTCAAAATCAGAAATTATGCAAAAAATCAAACTTTTATTAGGCTCATTAGCTGTTATCTTTTTTATGTCTTGTGAAGGACCTCAAGGACCTCCAGGATTTGATGGTTTAAATGGTCTTGACGGACTTGATGGACAGGATGGCGTAAATATTTTAGGAAAAGTTGTTGAAGTACAAGGTACTTTTTCAGCGGCCAATGATTATACCATTTCATACGAATTTCCAGACACCATCGAAGTTTTTGAATCTGATGTGGTCTTGGTATACCTTTTATTCGAACAAGTAGATGACCCGAATGGTGGAGACCCTATAGATGTATGGCGCTTATTACCCCAGACCAGAATTTTAGATCAAGGGCTTTTGCAATACAATTATGACCACACTTTTTTTGATGTAAATATATTTTTAGAATCTGATTTTGACTTGACAACGTTACCTACAGGAGATACTGATGATCAAATCTTTAGAATTGCTGTCGTACCTGCCGAATTTGGTGAAGACAACAATATAGATGTATCGAATTTAAATGCAGTGATGAGTGCCCTCAACGTTAATACGGAATCTGTAGAAACTTCCGTTTTGGATTAAAAATTCCAAGCACTAGTATATTAAAGTCCTTTTCAGCAATGATTAGGGCTTTTTCTTTGAATTAATTGCTAATTTTGAAAGTAAAGGTGTTCTTTAACGTCTTATTTAAAAAACAAAATATGGGAAAAAATATTGCTATACTTTTTCTTTTAGTTTTCTCTGGATGTAAAGGAATATCACAAGAAGAAAAAGAAAAACTTACTGCTAAAAGTGATGAAAAAGTGGTTTACCCAGTAAGCAAAACCGATGCCGAATGGAAAGCTGAACTAACCGATGCCGAATACTACGTGCTTCGTAAAGCTGCCACAGAAAACTCATTTAGCAGTGATTTGCTAGATAATAAAGAAAAAGGCACCTATGTTTGTGCTGGCTGTGCCACTCCACTTTTTAGAAGTGAAAATAAGTTTAAGTCAGGCACTGGATGGCCCTCTTTTGACCAAGAAATAGAAGGAAACGTAGCCTACGATGTTGATTATAAAATAGGTTATGCAAGAACAGAAGAACATTGTGCAACTTGTGGCGGCCATTTGGGGCATGTTTTTAATGATGGTCCAAAAGAAACTACCGGTAAGAGACATTGTATCAATGGTGTTGCTTTAGATTTTATACCCGACCCACAATGAAAAAATACGGCATTGAAAAATCAGAAGAAGAGTGGAAAGAACTTCTTACTCCCGAAGAATATTACGTTTTAAGGCAAAAAGGCACGGAGCGCCCGCATACCGGGGCACTAAATCTGCACTTTGAAAATGGTGATTATCATTGTAAAGGCTGTAAGGCCAAACTCTTCGAAAGTGAACATAAATTTGAGAGTGGCTGCGGTTGGCCTTCTTTTGACGAAGCTGTAGAAGGAGCCATAGAGTATATCAGGGATACAAGTCACGGAATGGTCAGAACAGAAACCGTATGTGCAAACTGTGGCGGTCATTTAGGTCATGTTTTTAATGATGGCCCAAGAGAGACCACGGGCCAGCGCTATTGCATCAATTCTTTAAGCATCGATTTTGATGCTTACGAGAAGTAACAAGAAAAGATTATATAAGCTTCAGTTCTAGAGAGATATCACTCAATTCTAGTTTTACGTTATACAAAACCTGTTATTTGATAGTCTAAAATTTACAACTCTTCACTATCTTTGCACCTCCATTTTAACAACTAAAATCTTTACGGAATGAGCAATTTTGATGTTATTGTTTTAGGTAGTGGTCCAGGAGGTTATGTAACTGCGATCAGGGCTTCTCAATTAGGTTTAAAAACCGCTATAGTTGAAAAAGAAAACTTAGGTGGAGTTTGCCTAAACTGGGGTTGTATTCCTACCAAAGCATTATTAAAATC
>CAYGUZ010000048.1:0-9530 GCA_964353215.1 uncultured Flavobacteriaceae bacterium | reverse complement strand
TGCTTCTCATCAGTAAGAGACTCAATAGTTTGTATAAAAGTGTTTTTTTGCTCAAAAGTCATCATTGCATACTCAAATTCAAGCGGATCCGAATCAGATGTTATATTTGGTAAATTAGCTTCCTTTGATGACAAGAGACCTAGTTCATTGTTCAATGACTCGTCCGTTTCTTGGTCCATAGAGCCGAATTCGAAGGATTCTTCCATTTCATTGGCAAATTCATCGTTTTCTGCTGATTGAACAATTACTTCTTTTTCAGGTAAAACATCTTGGTTCTCAGTTCGTTTTTCAACCTTCAAATCGTCTACAATAGTTTCGGCAATTTCAATATTCCCTTTTGGCTTTTCATGTGTGGTCGCATGATCGACCTCATAAATATCAGTTTCCTCTACAGTTTCTATTTCTAAATAATCTTCAGAAAGTGAAACTTTAGTTGTTTCATCTGAATGAATAATAGTAGGTTGCCCTTTTTCGAAATCGATTTCTAGTTCTAAATCAGAAGGTTTGGTCTTTTTAATATTTTTTGTGGGCAGAACACTATCTGGTGAAATAGTATTAATGGCACTTTTGGCCTTACTGCAAACCAAAAAGTTGGCCTCTTTAATGCTAACGCCGTTTAAAAATGGAATATCCGATGTATCGCCAAACAATGCAATGGCACTAAGTATTTGAATCTTAACTTCATCGGTACAGTCAAGAAAAACAGCCCTCAAGGTACCTTTGGCTTCCTTAAAATTAAAGTCCTTTATACATTTGATTGCCGCAAGTTTTATATGATTGTTTTTGTGTTTAACCAATTCAATAATAGACGCAGCGGCATCATTTTGATTGTAATGTTTTATTAGCCTTAATGCAAATAGAACAACATCGGTATTCTCTGATATCAACCAAGATTTAAATCTAGGGGGTGAATAGTCTTTAAGACCTGATAAGGCTTCTATCATCTTAAGCTGTTGCCATTCGCTTATGGCATAGGTAGTAGAATCTAGAATAAATTCTATACCCTCATCACGAAGTTTTATCGTTGCAATCTCTGCTTGTTTTCTGATGGGGCCTCTTCTATCGTTAATAAACTTGGTTATTAGCTGATACGATTCACCTACTTGCATCTGGGTAAGCTCTAAAATACCTTGTGAAATTACTTGCCACCTCCAGCTCTTTAGTTTTGCGAAAGCATCGTGGTGCAAGCCAAGTTCACGATATAATTTGAACAGTCTTTCTTCTGTCGTACCTGCAACATCTTTTTGAAGATCAAAAAGTATTTCAGCCAATATCTTTCTAAAAGTTTTGTTACGAAGGTATTCTCTAATCTCAATTTTTAGATTGATATATTCCTTTTGGTCGTCTTTTGAGTCTTGAGCGGAATGAAATAGAAAATTACTGATAATTGGGGCCAATTCAGCTCTTGTACTTGCTGTTTTCAAGGTTCTTTTAGATAGTTTCGACTTGAAGAAAAAGATAGAACCAAAATAGAGCACACCAAGGCCTATGAATAGAAAAGTGAAATTCCAAAGTATGCTTGTATCGACCGTGGGGGAACTAACAAGAAAAAGATGGTGATATGTAGATAATGCTATATTCAATTCACTCTACTTATTTCTCTGGACACCCTTACTAACAATTCTGAAGGGTTAACAGGTTTTGAAATAAAATCATTTGCGCCCATTTCAAAGGCACTCAATACATTTTCTTCGTTGGAAGCTGATGATATCAAGATTATTGGAATTGTAGACTTTAAATCATTTCTGATATAATCTACCAATTCGATACCTGAAAAATAGGGCATCATGATATCGCTGACTATAATATCAGGTAAAGATTGATTCAGCCAATCTTTTACCTCTTTACCATCACTCTTAACTACTACCTCATAACCACCCTTTACGAGGCGATAATTCAATAGTGATGCAAGCATAGCATCATCTTCTGCTAGTAGGATTTGTTTTTTCAATGGGATCGGGGGATTTTATTTTGTTATTTCGATTTTATTCGTTCTATTTCCAACTCAATTAAGGGTTCTATATGTTTGTATTCTTTTAAAAACTCTTCGTAGAGAAAATTTAAATGTTTAATATCTCTATTCGATCTGCAGACCAAGCTCATCTGCTCGCAAATTTCAATGAGGCCACTTAATTTGAACATACGTAAACCACTTTTGATTTTATGGGAGGTAAAGCCCACACCATCAAAATCATCATTTAATAGATGTATTTTGGTTTTACCAATAAATTCTACAATATTTCTTTTAAAAAGAACTACCAACTCATCCAACAACGCTATTTCACCCATACAGTCTTCTAAAACAGCATCTAAGTTCAGTTCTTGGGTCAGCTGATCAGCCTTGTTGATTGGCTCCATTATTTCGATTTTAGTTTCTCCTTCCGTCATCTTTTTAGTTTTGTTGTTAATAATTTTTTCGAGTAAGTTATCAGGTTTAAATGGCTTAAGAATGAAATCGTTTATTCCCAATAGTTCAAATTGTTCTTTGTCAGACTTGCTGAAATCAGCAGATAAAGCAATTATCGGTATATTTTTTATGTCCTTTTTGTTCGTATTACGAATGGCCTTTGTAATATCGAAACCGCTCATGCCGGGCATTCTAAGATCCATAAGCACAACATCTACGTTATGATTGTGTAGAATTTTTAATCCATAAAGGCCATTGTCGGTCACTACAGTTTTGCACCCCCAGTTTTCTAAACGGCCGGCAATCAGCTTTTGATTCAGTAGATTGTCTTCAAAAACCAAAATTGTCGTTCCTTTTAAAATCTTGTTTTTTTCTAGTTTCGACTTTTTAGTAGCTAAAGGCTTTAGTTGTTTTTTTAATGCTACTTGATAGGGAATTTCCAACTTAAACGTCGTACCGACCCCGACCATACTAGAAATAGCAATCGAACCTTTAAGTTGCTCTACAATCTTTTTTACGATGCTCAAGCCTAGCCCTGAGCCACCATATTTGAGATGTGTATCTTGTTCGGCCTGTAGGTATGGGTCGAAAATCTTATCAAGTTTTTCTTTTGCAATACCGATACCGGTATCAGAAATTTCAAAACCTAAACGAATCTCATTTTCTTTGGTAGATTTTAGACTTATACTGCAATCTATTGCTCCTTTTTCAACAAATTTTATTGCATTGCCCAGTAAGTTCAATAGTACCTGAGAAAGTTTTGACGGATCACCGATTATAACTTCGGGTACATTTTTATCAATATTAAGATTGAATTTTATCCTTTTGTTTACAATCAAGGTTTGAGAAAGATAGCCTAGCTCATTGAGTAGATTTTTTAAATTAAATTCAATTGAGGCAAAATTCTCTTTACCTGCCGAGAGTTTAGAATATTCGAGCAACTCATTGATAATGGTCAATAAATTATTAGAAGCCATGCCAAGAGCATTAACAAGCTCCCGTTGCTTTTTCGTCAGCTTGGTCTCTTGTAAAAGGTCAACAAAACCAACGATTCCATTTAATGGGGTTCTTATCTCATGGCTAACATTTGCAATGAGGGAGCTTTCGGTTACGGCCTTTTCTTTTTTTGGCGGTTTATTGGCGTCAACTATAACTGTTTCGGTTTCATTCGTACCAAAAACCTTTTTCTCTAATCCATTTTTGAAAGTCTCAAAAGATTTTTTAAGGTTCGAGGCCTCTGAAGCACTCAGTTCGGCGAAGGAAAACTGATCAAGGCCGTCTTCAATTTTAGAAAGTTGGGTCAGTAATTTTCTTGTATTCACAATAGATTTTTTTGGCAACTTTAAGCTAGATTACCCGAAAAAATGGGTAACAATCTGGTTTTTATAATTTTAAAGCTCTCCATTTCATGTGCCCTGAGCAATTAATTGTTACCTAGGCTAGATATTCTGTTGTCAAAATGCTTTATTTGTAGGTATAAATTTTCGGAAATGAAAAAACTTGGAGTTTTATTGGGCGTATTCTTACTATTTGCTTGTGTTGACGAAGAAAAAACTAAAGCTGAAACTATGGAAGAAAAAGCGCAAAGAATACATAAAAAAGTGATTACTATTGACACCCATGATGATATCAACATAAAGAACTTTACAGATTCAATAAACTATACGCAACGTCTTGATAATCAGGTAAATTTACCCAAGATGAAAGAAGGGGGGCTTGATGTGGCTTGGTTTATTGTTTATACTGGCCAAGACTCCCTAAACGCTGAAGGATATGCCAAAGCCTCAGAAAATGCAATTTCAAAGTTTGATGCAATTCACAGACTTTGTACCGACTATGCCCCAAATGATATTGAACTCGCCCTAACATCTGCTGATGTGCGTCGTATTCAAAAATCAGGTAAAAAAGTAGCAATGATCGGCGTTGAGAATGCCTATCCTATCGGTGAGGATTTATCAAAATTTGAAGAATATTATAAACGTGGTGCCAGATATATTTCATTATCGCACAATGGACATAGCCAATTTTGTGATTCCAATACCGGCGAAAAAGATAGCATTTGGTTACATAATGGTTTAAGTAAATTAGGTCAAAGTGCTGTAAAAGAAATGAATAGACTTGGAATAATGATTGATATTTCCCACCCTTCCAAAGAGTCTATGGAGCAAATGATCGCACTTTCAAAAGCACCTATAATAGCTTCACATTCATCGGCAAGAGCGCTATGTAATCACAGCAGAAACCTCGATGATGAACAGCTAAAATTGCTAAAAGAAAACGGAGGGGTGGTACAAACGGTCGCCTTCAGCTCTTACTTAAATACGGAAAAGCACGAAGCACGTGCCGCTTATATGAAAGAAGTGTATAAATCGGTAGCAGATTCTTTAGGACTGAATTGGTATGATAGATCTCAGTTTGCTTCGCTTTCAGATGCTGAAAAGGGAGAATTCATGGAAAACTACCCAAAAATTATGAAAATTGGTAGAGACCTGGTAAAAACAAAAACCGATGCTCCAGCCGCAGTAAATGTCGCAGATTTTGTAAACCATATTGACTACATGGTAGACTTGATAGGTATCGACCATGTGGGCATAAGTTCTGATTTTGACGGTGGTGGTGGCATTGACGGTTGGTCAGACGCATCAGAAACACTTAATGTAACAACCGAACTGGTAAAACGTGGTTATTCTGAGCAAGAAATAAGTAAACTATGGGGAGATAATTTACTGCGTGTACTTGATGAAGTGCAAGCTATAGCAAAAAAACTACAGGCCAACTAGGTTTCCTCTTCTTTTTTAGCCAAGCGGTCTTTTACAAATTCGATTTTGGTTTTACCATGAGGTTTTGGTTTGCCATCATCATCTAAATTGACCATGATAATATTGTCAACGGTGACAATAGTTTCTTGGGTCATTTTATTTCGTACCTCACAGTTCAGGTTTAACGAGCTCTTGCCAAATTTTACGGCCTCTACCCCTATTTCAATAATGTCTCCCTTTACAGCCGTACTCATAAAATTGATTTCTGACATGTATTTGGTGACTACCTTTTTATTTTCAAGCTGAATGATACTATAAAGGGCGGCTTCTTCATCGATCCAGGCCAATACCCTACCACCGAACAAAGTGCCATTGGCGTTTAAATCTTCAGGTTTTACCCATTTTCGTGAATGAAATCGCATAGCATGATATTTAGAATTCACGCACAAAATTAAGTAAGAAGTTGCGACTAGAGTAGATTGATTTGCTCTCCACCTAAAGTTTTGGGGATAATCAAATTTGTTCCCAATTTTTTGTTCAAATTGTCAATAAAGTATGCAGATAAAAGTGGAGATTCTAATTCCATATTTTGGTGTACAAAGAAATGTACATTATTCAGGCCCATCTTTTTCCACTCCTCTAATTTGTTTGCCCAATCTATCAATCTTGGATAGTCGCTCTCATGATTTGCGCCTACGTAACGTATAAAGGCTTCATTAGTAGTCAAGCGCATATGCATAATATCTCTTCTGCCCGCTGTGTCTACCAGAACATTGGTAATGGTATTCTCTTGAAGCAAGTAAAACAGTTCATTGGCTACTTTTTCGTCATTGAACCAATCTGTGTGCCTAAACTCCATCGCCAAGGGAAACTCTTTTGGCCACTATTCGACAAACCGTACTACCCTATCCCAGTTCTTGGGCCCGAAGTTGTTGTGCATTTGCAGAAAAATGGTACCCAGTTTTTCCTTTAACAAAGACGTAACTTCTAAATATCGATCGGCAATGGCATATACCTTATCGTTCATTCTTCGTAAATGACTCACTTCATTGGTCATTTTCGGAAAAAATTTGAATCCTGATGGGGTTTTATCGTACCACTTCTGATAGGTTTCCGCTGGAAAAATTCTATAAAAAGTAGCGTTCAATTCAATGGAATTGAATTGTGTAGAATAGTAGCTCAATTCATCTTTTGTACCTCGAGGGTAGAAATTCTTCAAATCTTGTTTATTCCATTTAGCACAGCCGACAAAAACCTTAAACGGGTCATTGCTTTTGGTTTTGCCCAATAACACCTCTGTGTCGGGGTGTGTTTTGGGCATTGTAAAGTCTATCAATTCAGGAGTTTCCGTTTTACCGAATTTCATAAGTTTAAGATATTTACAGGACTCTAAAAATACATATTTTCATTTCTTAGGGCAGTATTGGTACTGTTTATAAGAAAGTTAACAACTAAATAAATTGCTATATGCCTTTCAAAAGGCATATGCTACCTTTATAAAAACCATCAATATGAGCGATAGGTCCGATGATTTACTGCATATCCGTCCCGATATCAAATCAACCCAAATACATTCGAACATGAGTCTTGGCGAACGTTTTCAAAACGAAACCCTGCGACCGATATTAAAGTTTCAAAACAATTTACTTATAGCATTATTCAAGAATTATATCAGAAAGCATAAGAACACGTTTTATGAGCTATCTCTTGAGAAAAGACTGCAATACATTGAAAATGCCATTCAAAAAGATGTAAAGTTTAGAAATTCATTAAAAGGCCTAATTATAGGGTTATTTACGGTCGATGAGTATAATACTTATATTCAAGACTCTTCTGCACTTAACAAACGTATGATGAATATGGTCGTAGAACGTCTTAAAGACCAGGTACAATTGTTAGATGACCCTATACTAACTTATTAGCGATTCCCCATTTAAATTTGTGGTCAAAATTGAGCTCATCAAGTCAAAATACGGTCGAATCGCTTGAAAATCATGGTCTACTTGATCAATAAAATCTTTAGAAAGTACTTCTTTATCCGTAAAAGTTTTGGTGAATATAAACTGCTTGTGACGGATCAGGTCGATATTCTCATGTTCTTTATCAAAACCTTTGGGTGCTGTTTTGAGAGCATCGCCCTGAAGCATTCCCCAAACCTTTTTAAATTCAGAATTTTCTAAAATTGCCCTAAATTCTGATGCATCGAGTTCCAATTCTTTTCGAATGCGCAACAAATCTTCCTTATTCGGATTCCAGAACCCTGCGGCCATAAAAGTTGCTCCTGGTTTTATCCGTAAATAGTAACCACCTCTGCGTTCTAGCCCCATTCTCGAAAAAGAGCCCGCAAAGTGCGCCTTGTAAGGGGTTTTGTCTTTAGAAAACCGGACATCCCTATAAATACGGAATATTTTTAATTTTTCAATCTGGTCATGCTCGTTCAATCGCTGCATAATCGCATTATAAAAAACTTTCACATCCGCTTCGTGGGCCTTAAAGATTTCCTTATTGGCGGTAAACCACTCTCGATTGTTATTCTTGGCCAACTTTTTTAAAAAGTCTAGTGAAGCTTTGTTAATTATTTCAACCGACATATCACAAACTGCTATTATTTTATGCTAAAGTTAACCATTTCTAACCTTGTCATTTTTTAAGAATGGCTAATTTTGACTACAGTAGTATCTAATAAACTAAAATGGATAAACAGTTAATCATTGACCAACTTAAGGCGCATAAAAAATTACCCTACTTAGACTATAGATTAAAAACAAGGACAGAGACTTTTACCGATACACTTTTCTATACCCTATTTGATATAAATACCGATGTAGAAACCCATTTAGAAAAACTCGAAGAACAATTCGATGCATTGGTAAACCTAGCCTGTTGGGAAACTACGAAGCCTTGTGCCAAAATTTGGGAAAACTATGTGACTGAGCTACCGATTATATTAAAAAAATTGAACTTAGATGCAGAAGCTATACTTAGCTGCGACCCAGCTTCACTTTCCATACAAGAAGTGTATATGGCCTACCCAGGTTTTTATGCGATAGCAATTTATAGATTGGCCAATGTATTGTACAATCAAGGTTTTCCTTTGGTGCCACGTTTGATGACCGAATATGCCCATAGACAGACAGGGGTCGATATTAATCCGGGAGCGACAATCGGCGAATCATTTTTTATAGACCACGCCACAGGAGTTGTCATTGGCGAGACCGCGGTCATCAAGAATCACGTGAAAATTTACCAAGGGGTAACTTTGGGTGCTTTATTTGTGAACAAGTCACTTCAAAAAACAAAGCGACACCCCACTATAGAATCAAACGTTACCATATATGCAAATGCTACCATACTTGGTGGAGAAACGGTGATAGGAGAAAATTCCATTATTGGCGGAAATGCCTGGCTAACGGAGTCGGTACCGGCAAATTCTACTGTTTTTCATACCCCTGAGATTAAAATAAAGACCAAATAAAATGGCTAAAAACATTTTAGATTTAATAGGAAACACCCCTTTGGTAAAGTCACGGGTTTTAAATACCAACCCGAATGTGGACCTATACTTTAAGTTGGAAGGCCACAACCCCGGAGGAAGCGTAAAAGACCGACCTGCATTAAATATGATAAAAAACGGCCTAGAGCGAGGTGATTTTACAAAAGCATCTAAACTCATTGAGGCCACTAGTGGAAATACCGGTATCGGATTGGCCATGGTGGCCGGTGTTTATGGATTGAACATTGAATTGGTCATGCCCGAAAACTCAACGGTTGAGCGCATACAAACTATGCGGGCCTATGGTGCCAAGGTTACCTTGACCCCTGCGGATATTGGTATTGAAGGCGCACGCGATTATGCTGAAAACAAAGTAGTAAATGAAGGGTATATCATGCTTAATCAATTTGGGAATTCGGACAATTGGAAAGCACATTATACTACTACGGGACCAGAAATTTGGAGGGATACGGATAAGAAAATCACGCATTTTGTTTCAAGTATGGGTACAACGGGAACCATTACGGGGACTTCTACCTTTTTGAAAGCGCAAAATGCCGATGTTAAAATTATAGGTGTACAGCCTGAAGAAGGTGCTAGAATACCTGGGATAAGAAAATGGTCGCCAGAATATGTGCCGAGTATTTATGACTCCAGTAAGGTGGATGACATTCTGTATGTGAACGAGGATGAGGCTGTTGAAATGGCGAAGCGATTGGCTAAAGAAGAAGGTATTTTTTCGGGTATGAGCAGTGGTGGCGCTGCAGTCGTTGCTTTGCGCATAGCCTCGCAATTGGATGACGGGGTTGTCGTTTCTATTGTTTGTGACCGTGGTGATCGGTACTTATCTTCTGGCCTGTTTGATTAAGGT